>NZ_JBFUAY010000002.1:0-177861 GCF_056406015.1 Rhizobium sp. P1_E1
AGGCCGACGTATCGAGAAGGCTGACCGTCTGATCGAGCATCGAGAAGGCAGTCATGACGCCGATCGTGCCCGCCCAGGGTTTTAGGTCGCCGGTGATGAGCGCCAGCAAGGTCGTTTTGCCCGAGCCGTTGCGGCCGGTGACGGCGATACGCTCCGGTCCGGTCACATCGAAGGAGAGATCGCGGATGACGGGATCACCCGGCTGGTAGCCCGATGTCACGCCATCCATCCTCAGCACGATCTTGCTGGCGGGCAGCCCGGTCGGCGGCAAGGTGACCGACAAGGGCTGCAGGATCTCGATCTTCTCGCGCGCTGCCCTTGCCTCTTCCAGTGCCTGGGCGCGCCGGCGTTCGGCGAGGCGGGCATTGTCGCCGCCCGTCGTTTCGCTCCCCTCCTTCATGCCGCCGAGCATGATGCGCGGTATGCCGCCCTTGGCGGCCATCTTCCGCCCGGTGCTGTCCCTCTGCGCCTGGCGCTCCACTGTCGCCTGCGCTTTCTTTGCCACCTCGGCCATGCGTTTTTCGGCTTCAGTGAGATCATGCTGTGCCGCCACGAGCTCGAGGGCCTTACGCTCGCGATAATGGCTCCAGTTGCCGCCGAAGCGCGTGGCGCCAAGCGAGGTCAGTTCGACGATCGCGTCGACGCTTTCGAGCAGTTCCCGGTCATGGCTGACGATGATGGCGCCGGCCCGCCAGCCTGACATCAGCGCGATCACCGCCTCGCGGCCTTCGCGATCGAGATTGTTCGTGGGCTCGTCGAGCAGCAGGAAATCCGGTTCGGTAAAGATCAGCGCCGCCAGCCCGGCACGTGTGCGCTGCCCGCCGGAGAGTGCCGCAAGCGGGGTTTCCGGTGACGCGTCGAGCCCGGTCCGAGTGAGGGCTGCGGCAATGCGCGCCTCCAGCATCCAGTCCGCGGATGCCAGCTCGTCGGCCGTTGCCGCGCCGGCTTCGGCGCGGCGAAGAACAGCGAGCGCATCGGTCACGCCGAAGAGATCGGCAACCGTTTCGYCAGATGCTACCTGAACGCTCTGCCGCAGCACGCCAAGGCTGCCGTTGACGGATACGGTGCCCGAATGCGGCTGGATTTCACCGGAGACGAGCTTCAGCAGCGTCGTCTTGCCGACACCGTTGCGCCCGACAAGACCGGTACGCTCGGCCCCGAAACTCAGGTCGAGATTGGAAAAAAGCGGCCGCCCGTCAGGCGCGGACCACGAAATTTGGGAGAGGGTGATGGATGCAGGCATGGATCTGGATTTCCCGGTTGGCAAGGCGAACTGGCGTTGCGATCGGGTTAAAATCCATTGCGGCACACATCCTGTTGAAATGGTCGATGGCAGGGAATTTAGGGAATAAAGGCTGAAGGTTCAAGGCAAAGCAGCCAATGGGGCGGCAGGCAGCGATCCTGCCACCCCTTTTCTGCCTGCCGACAGTCCGCAATCCTATCGCTTCAAGCTGCCCAAGATCCCGCGCACCAGCGCCCGGCCGACTTGCGTCGCCACCGTGCGCGCCACGCTTTTCATTGCCGCTTCCACCACTGTTTCGCGCTGGTAGCCGGAAGTCCTGCCGCGCGATTGGCCGCGGCCCTGGTTGTCGTCGTCATTGCCGCCGCCGAAGCCCGGCAGGTTCCAGCCGGAGGTCGTGCCGCCCTGTTGCTGAGGCGCTTCTTCCTGGGCTCGCTTGGCGGCTTCGGCATCGGCCGCCTTCTTCGCCCGTGCGGCCAGCAGCTCGAAGGCGGATTCGCGGTCGATATCCTCGTCATAGATGCCGAGAACCGGGCTCCTGTCCATGATCTGCCGGCGCTCGTCATCCGTCACCGGGCCGACGCGGCCGGATGGCGGGCGGATCAGCGTGCGCTCGACGATCGAAGGCGCGCCTTTGGCCTCCAGCGTCGAGACCAATGCCTCGCCGGTGCCGAGATTGGTGATGACCGTGGCGCAATCGAAGGCCGGATTCGCACGGAATGTATCGGCCGCCGTCCTCACCGCCTTCTGTTCACGCGGCGAATAGGCGCGAAGCGCATGCTGTGCCCGGTTGCCGAGCTGGGCGAGCACCGTTTCCGGCACGTCGAGCGGGTTCTGCGTCACGAAATAAACACCGACGCCCTTGGAGCGGATCAACCGCACCACCTGCTCGACGCGTTCGGTCAGCACCTTCGGCGCGTCGTTGAAGAGCAGGTGCGCCTCGTCGAAGAAGAAGACGAGCTTCGGCTTGTCGGGGTCGCCCACCTCGGGCAATTCCTCGAAGAGCTCGGAGAGCAGCCAGAGCAGGAAAGTGGCGTAAAGCCGCGGGTTCATCATCAGCTTGTCGGCGGCCAGCACCGAGATCTGGCCGTAGCCATTATTGCTGGTGCGCATGATGTCGGAAATCTTCAGCGCCGGTTCGCCGAAGAAGTGCTCGGCGCCTTGCTGTTCGAGAACGAGCAGCGCCCGCTGGATCGAGCCGACCGAGGCCTTGGAGATCAGCCCGTACTGGTTGGAAAGTTGGCTGGCGTTCTCGCCCATATAGTTCAAGAGCGAGCTGAAATCCTTGAGGTCGAGCAGCGGCAGCCCGCCCTGGTCGGCGATCTTGAAGGCGATGTTGATGACGCCTTCCTGCGGTTCGGAGGCATCCATCAGGCGGGCGAGCAGCAGCGGTCCCATCTCGGCGATGGTGGTGCGCACCCGGTGGCCCTTCTCGCCGAACAGATCCCAGAATATCACCGGAAACTGGTCGAATTCGTAATCGGCAAAGCCGATCTGCTCGGCGCGCTTCGTCAGGAAATCCCTGGGCTCGCCCTTGGCGGCGATGCCCGAAAGATCGCCCTTGATATCGGCCGCAAACACCGGAACGCCGGCCCGGGAGAAACCTTCGGCCAGCACCTGCAGCGTTACCGTCTTGCCGGTGCCGGTAGCGCCGGTGACGAGGCCGTGGCGATTGCCGAATTTCAGGTCGAGATATTCCGGCTTGTTGATGCTGTCATCGGGATTGCGGCTCGCGCCGATGAAAATCTTGCCTTCCTCGATCATTCGGAATGCTCCCTTGGGGCTCTGCCGCCATTTATGAGAAGGCTTGCTTCAGCTACCTTCATCGAACCATCGTTTCCCTGTTATAAGCAGGCAGGCGCATGCGGACAACTGTTTGCATTGAAAGCAAAACCGGACAAAGCGCCGCCCGGGGAGGGCCGGCTTGAGTTGCTGTGGAATTTCGAATAACGTTGACGTTAACGTCAAAAAAACAGGAGGCTGACGATGAATGAAATTGTGACCCAGATCGCCGATCGTGTGGGTATTGCGCCTGATTTGGCCGAAAAGGCGCTCGGCATGATGCTCGGCTTCCTGCAGCGCGAGGCCGCCGATGGCCCGGTCGCCAAGATGATCGAAGCGATCCCCGGTGGCGCCGATCTCGTCGCCCAGTTCAACGGCGCAGGTGCCGGCGGCGGCGGTCTGCTCGGCGGGCTGATGAGCTCGCTCGGCGGCGGCGGCATCATGGGGCTCGGCCAGCAGTTGATGGGCGAAGGCCTCGGCATGGGCGAGATCACCTCGCTTGCCAAGGAAACCATCGCGATCGCCAGGCAATATGCTGGCGAGGAAGTCGTCGACGAGGTCGTCGCTTCCGTCCCGGGCCTCAGCCAGTTCGTCTGAGACGAGAGATCAGGAGCCCCGCATTTTGCGGGGCTCATTGTTCTCGCTTCGGAAGCACCGGAGTGAAGAGCATCCGCGGTCCCTTGGATGGAAGGAGAGCCCATGGCCATCTGGCGCCCATCGCAGCAGATCAGGGTGAAGGTGATCGGCCTCGCCTGGCGCAATGACCGGCTGCTCGCCGCCGAAGTGGAGGATGACAGTGATCGCATCAAGGGCGTTCGCCCGCTCGGCGGCGCCATTGAATTCGGCGAAAGCCGCGAAGAGGCCCTGCAGCGCGAATTCAGGGAGGAACTCGAGACCGATATTCGCATCGTCGGTCCCTGGCATCTGCTTGAAAACATCTACGAGCATCACGGCGCGACCGGTCACGAATACATCTTTGCCGCTGATATCGAACTGGCCGATGCGTCGCTCTATGAGCGCGATGAAATCCGCTATTCCGAACTCGACGAGACGGCGGCGACGGCGCGCTGGTTCGGCCGCGACAGGCTGCGCGACGCCGGCATCGATCTCTATCCGACAGGTCTCGACAAACTCCTGTCGCGCTGGCGCGATTGAGCCTGATATCCCCCGCTTTGAGGTGGCTTCGGCCGATCGCCGAACTTTGATCGTTTGCGGCCCGCTTCCGGGGGAACAATGAGCTGGCATCGCCTGTTGCTAGAGCAATTCCAGCAAAAGTGTGCAGCGGTTTCGCGTCCGGAATTGCGTGAAACAAAAACGATCGCTGAAACCAGAAGGAATAGCATCATGCGCAGGTTTATTGCAGCAACTTCGATCGCTCTCCTCAGCCTCTCCGCCCCGGTTCTTGCCCAGTCGAACATGGGCATGGATGCCAGCGGACGGATCGACGGCACGCCGCCGCTCGGCACCGCGCCGGGAGTTGAAACGCAAAGCGGGCTGATAATCCCGCTCGACTCGATCGAAACCGGCAGCATCGACAACGAGCCTCTAAGCGGTCCGGTCGACTGGGCGCGCTGCCCGCCGCGCAAGGCACGCGGAGCGCTTGCCACCGAAGGCGGCAAGAGCGGCGCCTCGGTCAGCGCCGCATGCCGTGATAACGGAAACCAGTAACACCAGGGGAGGGCGCTATTTGCCGTCCTTCTTGTCGTGATGCAGGATGACGCCGAGTTCATGCCACTGCCGCCTGTCGCGCTGGATCAGTTCGTCGGCTGAGGCCGGTCCCATGCTGCCCGGCGCGTAAGCGTCAGGCACGCTCTGATCCCCAGCCCAGATATCGAGGAAGGGCTGCACCGCCGCCCAGCCGGCCTCGATGCCGTCGGCGCGCTGGAACAGCGTCTGGTCGCCGATGAAGAGATCGTAGAGCAGCGATTCATAGCCGGTCGTCTTGGCTATATCGAATTTGTCGGCATAGCGGAAATCGAGCGAGACCGGCACGGTATCGACGGAAAGCCCCGGCGACTTGATCGAGATTTCCATGCTCATGCCCTCGTCCGGCTGTACCTGGATCACCAGCCGGTTCGGCGGCAGGCGGCTCTTGACATCGGTCTCGCGAAACTGTGCGAAGGGCACCGGCTGGAAGGTGATGACGATCTCGGTGTCGCGCGCCGTCAGCGCCTTGCCAGTTCTGAGATAGAAGGGCACGCCGGCCCAGCGCCAGGTATCGGCATAGAGCTTCAGCGCCACGAAAGTCTCAGTCCTGCTGTCGGGCGAAACGTCCCTGGTGTCGCGATAGGCGGGAAGCTGAGCCCCATTGAGCGGGCCTGCGCCATAGGCGCCGCGCACGCCGTGCGTCTTGGCCTCATCAGGCGTATAGATGCGCAGCGCCTTCAGCACCTTGCTTTTCTCGTTGCGGATTGCCTCGGCATCGAAGCTGTTCGGCGGCTCCATGGCGATCATCGCCAGCAGCTGGAAAAGATGGTTCGGCACCATGTCGCGCAGCGCACCTGTCGCATCGTAGAATTTGCCGCGGCTGCCGACATCGACGATCTCGGCGGCGGTGATCTGCACATGGTCGATGTAGCGGCTGTTCCACAAGGACTCGATCATCATGTTGGCGAAACGAGCCGTCATCAGGTTCTGCACCGTCTCCTTGCCGAGGAAATGGTCGAGCCGGTAGACTTGGCTTTCCCCGACCTGGGCGAGAATCTGCGCATTGAGCGCCTGCGCCGAGGCGAGATCGGTGCCGAACGGTTTTTCGATCGCGACACGGCGGAAGACGCCATTGCTTTCATCGGTCAGCCCATGCGCGGCGAGCTTCTCGACGATCGTCCCGAAGAAGGATGGCGGCACCGCGAGATAGAAGGCGGCATTGGCATTCGGCCCCAGCCGCTTGCCGATCTCGATGAAAATATCGTCCTTGGTGAAATCGCCTGACGTATAGGAAATACGCCGGCGCAGGCTTTCCCAGGCTTCGTCCTTTACCGTCGGCTCTTCGCCGCTCAGATGGTTGAGGAACTGGTCGAGCCGCCCGCGCAGGAATTCATCGTCACCCGGCTCGATGCCGATGCCGAGAATGTGGAGATCGTCGCCGACGAGGCGGCTGCGCGTTAGATTGATGATCGCCGGCACCAGTAGGCGGCGCGTCAGGTCTCCCGTGGCGCCGAAGATGACGAGGGTGACCGGCGGGGTTGGGGCAGCGTCCATGTGTCATCTCCTTGCAATTTGCGGCCGACTATAATGCGTACCGGTTTCGCCGCAACATAGGCGGCGAGGGGTAACAGGCATTTGACAACATCTGACGTGCGCCCGAGGTCGGTTACGCTTTGACCGCCACCATGAAAATCCTCGGAAACCTCAGCAGCACCCGCCCATCCGACATCTTGGGATAGGCCTTTTCCACCCGCTGGAGGTAATCCGCCAGGAATGCCTCGCGATGCTCTTCGCCGGCATGGGCGAGATAGGGCATCAGCCCGGTTCCCTTCACCCATTCGACGATATCAGCCGCATCCGCCATCGGGTGATTGTAGATGGTGTGCCAGATATCGACGCGCGAGGATTTGGCGATCAGCCGGCTGTAGTAAGTGGACGGCGGCGGCAGCCCCTTGCGGCGCACGGTCTTCGCTTCGAAGGCGGATTTCCACGGTCCGGCATGCGCCGTCTCCTCCATCGCCAGGTGCGAGGGTTCGCCGAGATTGTCGGGCATCTGCACCGCAAGCACGCCGCCTTCGGAAAGCCCGTCCATCAGCCGGTCGAAAATATCGAGATGATCGGGCAGCCATTGGAAGACGGCATTGGCAAACAAAAGGTCTGCGGGTTCGTCCGCCTGCCAGCGAGTGAGATCGGCTTCGACGAAGGCAGTGTCCGGAAGTCGCTTGCGCGCTGCCTCCAGCATGTTCATGTCGCTGTCGACGCCGGAGACGCCGGCCGCCCCGTAGCGCTCGATGATCAGTTCTGTCGAATTGCCCGGTCCGCAGCCGAGATCGATGGCGTGGCGAAGGCTTTGCAGCGGCACCTGTGCCAACAGGTCACGCGCCGGTCGCGTGCGCTCATCCTCGAATTTCACATATTGGTTGGCGGACCATGCCATGGCGTTCACTCCTGCTGTCAGGCCACATCTTCCATGTGGCGGATGCGGATCTTTGATGTTGCTGCCGTCGAGCGTGCCGACCTTCAATCCGCAGACACAAGTATTTTGTCGACGCGCCTCCCGTCGAGATCGACGACTTCGAAGCGCCATCCATCTCGCGTGAAGCTCTCACCCAATTCCGGCAGATGTTTCAACTCTTCCAACACCAGGCCAGCCACAGTCTGATATTCCAAATCGTCATCGAGCTTGAGATTTAAGAACTCAGCGAATTCGTCAATCGGCGTCCAGCCGGACACGARGTAAGAACCGTCGTCTCGGCGAGCGATGGCTTGCTCATCGATAGGTCCCTCCTGGAGAGCTCCCATGATCGCTTCCAAAATGTCACCTGACGAAACAACTCCCTCGAAATGACCGTACTCGTCAAAAACCAGCACCATGTGGACGGGCGATTTCCTGATTGCTTCAATCACATTGATGGCGGTTGAAAGGTCTGAAACCACCGGGACGTCTTGCGTCAGAGCCTTGATGTCGACACTGCCGTGTTCGGACATCGAGTCGTAGAAGTCCTTGACCGGAAGGATGCCGATCACCTCGTCCGAACTGCCTTTCCGAACGGGCAACCGAGACCGTTTCGTCCGGTGCAACTGGGTTCGAATTTCATCAAGGCTGTCGTCAATATCAATAATTTCGACGTCCCGTCGGGGCGTCATAAGCGCTCGGGCGGTGCGGTCCGCCAGTCGCATAACGCCTGATATCATCGCGGACTCTTCGCTTTCGATCACGCCAGCCGACTGCGCCTCGGCCAGAACAGTTTTGATCTCTGCGTCAGAGACATTGTCGCCACCTTTTCCTGATTGGCCCAAAAGCTTAAGCACAAGATTTCCGGAGGCGTTTAGAAGCCACACGAGTGGCAGCGCGATTTTTGAAAGTACCGCCATAGCCGGGGCGACCTTGGCCGCAACCGCTTCGGGTTCTCGCAATGCGATCTGCTTTGGAACAAGTTCGCCGATGATCAACGAAAGATAGGTGATTGCCACAACGACTGAACCTACACCAATGGCATCGGCGGCCGTCGATGACAGCCCCTGGGCTTCCAGCCATCCGCTCAGGCGGCCGCCGAGCGTGGCACCTGAGAAAGCGCCGGAGAGAACGCCGACCAGCGTGATGCCGATCTGAACCGTAGAGAGAAAGCGACCGGGGTTTTCGGCAAGTTTGATTGCCTGAGCTGCACCTTTGCTCCCATTGTCAGAGAGAACCTTTAGGCGGGCTGTTCGAGAAGACACAACAGCCAACTCCGACATGGCGAGCACACCATTTACGATGGTGAGAAACGCCACAATTCCAATTTCCAGAAACACAGGGACCCTATTCGTTGAGGTTTTAATGCCGCATGGATCAGGCGACGCGGCAAGGCGTTCGAAGTGACGCTATATCAGCATCGCCCATCGTCTTTCCATCATCGTGTTAACATCAGTACAGGTTCCATCAGTCCTCAGATTTCCTTGAGGTGGCAAGCCCGACCCAGCCGGAACGGTTGGAAATCCAGTCGGCCTGCAACGGCCCCGTCATTCGCGATGGTCTGGAACGCTCTCTGCTGGAACCTGATATGCCTGAGGCGAGGCGGATGTCATCGCACCGCCTACAGTGGTCGCCAGCTTCTTCGGCCGGGAGATCCCGGTTGGAGCGGGCGGAGCTTGTACTGGATGGGTCGCTGTCAGGCATGGCGCAATTTTGGCGGTGAAACGCTTTCGGCGCAAGAGGCGTCGGGCGAAAATCCTTATAGCGTCTTGATGTGACAGTTTTGAAAAGGACAGTAGCACCTCGTTCTGATTGAGGATTTCGGCGGATTTTCCGCGCTTCTGCAACGAGCGCTTTACAATGATCGAGCTATTGGCAGATGGAATTTTTAGGGTGTAGCAGCGGCACTGCGGCGCGTCCCATGAGCTGGAATAGCGATCCGGCAAAGAGGTGGTGCCAAGGACAAAATTATGCATAAATTCAAAGCGCTACAGCATTGTTTGCACGTCTGAAAAGACGCGCGGCGCTAGAGCCCATGACAAATCAAGGTGAGCCCGTGAACAGCTGCCCAACTCATAAGTAAAGCTGGCGCAATACACCGTAAATTAACAGCCTCTTCGTATTTTCTTCAAATTGCGAACGATTTCCGCGACGTGCAGCCACGTCCCGGCTCGATCGACGACATGCCCGCTCGAGGAGGTACGCGCATGCAGTTCAAATCGGCTACCGGACGCAACATTTTTTCCGTGGCGGCCTGCGGTGTCGTCGCGACAATCGCGGCATCGGGCGTTCTTTTTTACATCGCCTATAACGATATGCGCAAATCGAGCCTCGATCAGATGCTCCAGATCGCTGCCACCAACGCGCTCAACGTCGAGAAATCCATGAGCGTGGCGCTCGGCATCGTCAATGCGTTGGAGACGTCGCTGTCGACGATGAAGGAAAGCGGAAACGCCAGTCGTGCGACCGCCGACGACCTGCTGAAGAACATGCTGCAGGATAATCCGATGGCGCTCGGTGTTTGGACCGGCTGGGAACCGAATGCCTTCGACGGCAAGGACAAGGATTTCGTCGGCAAGGAAGGCCACGACACCACCGGCCGCTACGTGCCCTATTGGGTGCGCAGTGGCGACAAGATCCAGCACACGCCGTTGGTCGATTATGGCGTGTCGGGCGCCGGCGACTACTACCAGCTTCCCTTTACCCAGAAAAAGACCGTCGTCATCGAACCCTATGTCTACGCGGTCGACGGCAAGGATGTGCTGATGACCTCGGTCGCCAAGCCGATCATGGTCGATGGCAAGGCGCTTGGCGTTGCCGGCATGGACATTTCGCTCGACGACGCCAACAAGGCGATCTCCGCAGTCCACCCGATGGAGACCGGCTATCTCAGCCTGGTGACGGGTGCCGGCAGCATCATCAGCCATCCCTCCGCTGCGCTCGCAGGCAAAAATATCAAGGACGGCGGTGATCTCACCGCCGGCTGGGATCAGTTGATCGCCAAGCCCGGCGTCGAGCAGGAGATCGCGCCGGACGGTCAGAGCTATTTCTCGGTCGCCTATCCGGTAAAGCTCACGAATGACCTCAACTGGTACGCCATTGTTTCGGTGCCCAAATCCACCGTCTTTGCCCAACTCAATAACATGGCCTGGAGCGCCGTTGCGATCACCGCTATCGCTGCACTCCTGCTCGGTTTCGCCGGCTGGCTCATTGCCCGCAAATTCGTCCGCCGCATAGAGGGCGTGATTGCCGAGACCGATCGTATCGCCCATGGCCAGCTGGACGTGCAATTGAACGACAAGAATGCCAAGGACGAAATCGGCGACCTCTCACGCTCCCTCGCCATCCTGCTGGAAAGCAATCGCCACAAGATCAGGCTCGAAGCCGATGCGGAAAGCTCCCGGTCCCGCGAAGAGATCGAACGACAGGAACGTTCCGTCCTCCATGCCGCCCGTGAGGATTCGATCAAGTTCGCGGTGAGCGAACTCGGCAACGGACTGGCCAGCCTCTCCAACGGAGATATGACCATCCGGCTGGAAAAGCCATTTACCGACTCCCTTGACGAAATCCGCGTCGATTTCAATGCGTCTGTCGAAAAGCTCCAGGCAGCCCTGATTTCCTTCTCCGAAAACGCTGCCGTCATTCAGGCCGGTTCCGAAGAAATCCGCTCGGGCGCCGACGATCTCGCCCGCCGCACCGAACAGCAGGCCGCTTCCGTCGAGGAGACCGCCGCTGCGCTGGAGCAGATCACCACCTCGGTCAAGGACTCCACCCTTCGCGCCGAGGAGGCGGGAACGCTCGTCAGCCGCACCAAGGATGGTGCGGAAAAGTCCGGAGAGATCGTGCGCAATGCCGTTGACGCCATGACCGGCATCGAGCAATCCTCGCAGTCGATCTCCAACATTATCGGCGTGATCGACGATATTGCCTTCCAGACGAATCTGCTGGCCCTCAATGCAGGTGTTGAAGCAGCGCGTGCGGGGGAGGCCGGCAAGGGCTTCGCCGTCGTCGCACAGGAAGTGCGTGAACTCGCGCAGCGCTCGGCCACCGCCGCCAAGGAGATCAAGGCGCTGATCACCTCGTCCGGCGACCAGGTCAAGCGTGGCGTCGATCTCGTCGGCCAGACCGGCAAGGCGCTGCAGGCGATCGTTGCCGAAGTCCAGCAGATCAACAGCAATGTCCAGGCGGTCGTCCAAGCCGCCCGTGAACAGTCGACGGGTCTCCTGGAGATCAACACGGCGGTCAACCAGATGGACCAGTCGACCCAGAAAAACGCCGCGATGGTCGAGGAATCGAACGCCGCTTCGCACACGCTGGTGACGGAGGTGTCTGCCCTCTCGGAGCGTCTGGCGCAGTTCAATCTCGGCCAGGTGGCCAAGGCGGCCCCCGCCGCCCGGGCGGCTGCCAAGCCGGTGGCACGCCCGGTCGGGGCGATGCTTTCGATGYGCAGACCGGTTCCCGCCTCGGCCACCGACCATGCCAGGCCCGCTCCGTCACCGGCCCGTGCACTCGGCGGCAAGCTCGCAGCCGCCTTCGGCACGTCGGCTGCACCAGCTTCGACCGAGGGCAACTGGGAAGAGTTCTAGACACTCCACACGCGTCCTCGAAGGCGGCAAGCATTGTTTTTCCTCAAGCGGACACAACTGCGAGGATGGCGCGCGCTCAATTTTGATTTGAAAGCATTCAATATCTCGCGCTAAGGTCACACAAACCAGCATCAGCGCAAAGTCCTCGGAGTTGCCGATGACGTTTCCCAATCCCTCGGCCACATTTGACCGCATGCTCATCATGGGCAATGGCGGCGCGGGTAAATCATGGCTCGCCCGTCGTGTTGGTGAGCAGCTTCACCATCCGGTTGTCCACCTTGATGACATGCATTGGGAGCCGGGGCGCTACGGCATCGATCGCGACAGAGCGTTGCGGGACGAGATGGTCAAGGCGGCGGCCGAAGGTAATGCTTGGGTCATGGAGGGCGTTTACGGGCAGTTGGCGAACATCGTCCTCAACCGCACGACGATCCTGGTCTGGATTGATTTGCCGGAGGAAGAATGCATCGCCAACATCAAGCTTCGAGGCATCCAAGGCGGCGAGACCGAAACGCAATTCGATGGCCTTTTGAAGTGGGTGGCCGAATACAGGAGTAGAACGAACAACTGGAATTCATGGGAGACGCACGCACGATTGTTCTCGGTCTTTACCCGTCCGAAGTTCCTGTTATCGAGCCGTGAGGCAGTCACCGATTTTGCCGACAGATTGTCCACCAGCATCGACGAGGCCGCCGATGAAAGAGCCCAGATTTCCGAATGACGAGGGCGAAGACGCCTGGATGGTCGTCCAGGTGTTTGCGGATGAACACTGGAATGCCTACCACGACATCCGCCGCGCCGTCCTCTTCGAGGCCCGCGGGTTGATTGGCTATGATGCGAACCATCCCGATGATCGAAGAGATGGACATTTCCCTTTGCTGCTTCTGCTTGAAAACACTCCGGTCGGTGCGGCTCGTCTTGACCTGATGAGCGAGCAGACAGCATGTGTGCGGACGGTCGCAATCAGGGCGGAACGCCAGGGAAAGGGGTACGGCCGGATGCTCATGGCAGGCCTCGAAAAATTCGCATCACAACACCGGGTCAAGAGATTGCTTGTGAATGCGGCGCGAGACGCCGTGGGGTTTTACGAAGCGCTCGGATGGGCTGTCATTGAGGCCGGTGGTGAAAACCCGGTGCTGACAAAGGAATTGCGAACCAGGCCTCAATGGTGAAGTATTGCGCTGACCGCGAGCTGCTCTGACGTTCTCGTGGAGCCTCTCCAAAAACGACGAGGTCACGATGCTCATTATCTTCGGTGGTCTGCCTGGCAGTGGAAAGACGACGATTGCCCGCGCTTTGGCTGAGCGGTTGAATGCGGTCCATGTGCGCGTTGATACCATCGAGCAAGCAATCCGTGCCTCCGGAATTGCCGATGATGCCGGGCCTGCAGGCTATATTGTGGCTTACGGTATTGCCGGAGACAATCTGACCCTTGGCAGGACTGTTATTGCCGACTCCGTCAACCCGCTTCGGATAACCAGGTCAGCGTGGCTTTCGGTCGCGCAAGCCGCTGGGGTGACGGCGGCGGAGGTCGAGGTCGTTTGCTCGGACAAAGCCGAGCATCGCAACCGTGTTGAAACGCGCCTCACCGACGTCGAAGGCCTGGTGAAGCCGACATGGCAAGCGACTTGCGAAAGAGCCTATGACGAATGGCCCGATGCAGTCGTCATCGATACCGCTTCGAAAACGGTGGAAGCGGCTGTTGATGAACTGATCGACCGACTTGGCGACTGAGAAGGAAATTACACCAACCTGCCACCAATCAACGACGAACCGGTATCGAAACCATGGAATCTCGGATCGTTCTCGTTCGTCACAGTCTCCCTTCCATTGAAGGAGATACACCGTCTATCGACTGGAACCTAAGTGCACCGGGTAAGGCAGCCGCGATCGAGTTGGCAAAATACCTCTCCGGATTCCGCGTAAAGGAAATACGCAGCAGTCCTGAAAAGAAAGCGCATCAAACCGCTGCCTTGATTGCTGATCGTCTGGCTCTTCCCGTTTGTCTTGATTCTGACTTGCGGGAACACGACCGATCCAAGGTAGGATATATTGCGCGAACTGATTTTGAAGCAGGCATCACCAGACTGTTGGAGCATCCTCACCAGCTCACATTTGGCGACGAAAGCGCAGATGCGGTTTTCAATAGAATGGACCAAGCCGTGGCCCGAGCGAGAAAAGCCCGACCGAGTGGCGACTTAATGATCGTAACACATGGCACCGCCATGTCGATCTACGCCGCTCGGGTTCTCAGGGTCGATCCGCTGGCGTTCTGGCGAAGTCTTTCCATGCCGACTGCCGTAGTGCTGGACGGGAACGAAATGAAGATTATCGATGTACCGGACACTCCGGCGGACCGATGACCGATTAGGCAACCTCCCAAACATAGCTTCCGTCCGCGTTGCTTGCGCTCCACTAAGCGGCGAGGATGGTGATCCCGTAACCATTAGTCGCGCGCGTTCGAGATGATTGACACTAGACGAAAACTGCGCTCGTAGTGGCGCCTGATCGCCGGCGACGTCGAGGTGTGGCCGCGGCCGCGCGTCTTCCTTCACTTGGCTGGCTTGCGCGAACGTGGCTGACTGTAGCTTTGCTGGTGATTTCCGTAAAATCCTACCGTCTGGTAGCCAGGCGTCCTGTCGCCAATTCGGCCCGGCAAGCCTCACCAAAATCGAGGAGAAAGTTCATCGCGCCGGAACGGGCAAGATCGCGGATTTCAGAGAGCGAGCGATTGGGCGTCAAATAGGTTTCGACGATCCTTGCCATCGCCAGTTCGGCTGCGTCCACGACCGAACGGGATGAAATCAGACGCATCTGAGCGACCAGTGCATAAAGCAGCACGAGATCGGAAACGTCGTCCTTCTGGTGGCTTAGTGCGTCACCGTAAAGCCGCGTGGCTTCGGCGATGAAATCCGAAAACAGCTTTTCGCGCTTGGCAATCTCGACCTCGCGTTGTTTTTCCTTCACCTGTGATCGATGCGTCATCCACGTGCTGGCAAATGAGGTCAGGCTGCCAATCGCGATGCCGGCGAGACCCATCAGAGCAGAGATGTATGCGTCCATGAGATTCTCCTCTCGGAACGAGCCGCGCGCGACACGTAAATAACAGGGCGGATCGCCGACCAGCCCCAATGCCCAGGCGTGCTGGTCAAAAATTCAAAGGTTTACCAGCGCGAGGCTTGGGAGGTTCTACTCTGCAAGCGGAGGCCCCACCCACACGCCGACTGGTATTTCCGGGATACAATTCGCCAATCCGTCGAGCATGCCTTGCAACACGCCCGCGCTCAGCTCCTCAATCTTGCCGCTGGGGCCGACGAGGCTGTCTACCAGCAGCAAGGTAAGTCCATGCATTTGCGACCAGAATATTAGAATGGCACCATCGATCGTACGCGTGTTTGCCGCGGTGTTGGGAATGAGGCGCCCAAGAGCGCCGTCGCATATCGCCTCTACCACAACGGCTTTCATGCTGTAGGCCGCAGTTCTCTCGATCGCAGGGCGCCCATTGTCCTGGCCACCAAGGTAGCCGCCGAACATTAATCTGTAGAGCGCTGGATTGTTGACGCCGCCGCAAACGTAAGCGCGCGCTATAGCTGCCAGCCGCTCGCGCGGACTGTCGAGTTCCTTCGTCGCATCGGCCATCCGCTTCGCAAGGAGCTCAAATCCGACTGCCGAGACGGCGGCCAGCAATTCGCGCTTGTCGGCGAAGTGTTTGTAGGGGGCGTTGTGACTGACGCCCGCTCGTCGGGCGAGCTCCCGAAGCGAAAATTCCGTGCTCTGGGATTCGCTGAGGACATCCAGTGCAGCCTCTACGATCGCCCTGTGCAGGTCGCCATGATGATACGGGCGCTGCTCTGTGGTGGAAATATCTTTGGTCATATTCGTCCATTAGGTTTTTAAGTTGCTCGTGTCAACATTTTTGATTGTGCGATGTTGACATTGTCTACTCTCATCTTTAAGTGGGCGTTGTCAACATGTGGCGTGCCCGTTCCGCCTACTATTTCGGCGCAATACGAGCACGCGATCGGCGCCTACGGACGCTACAACAAAAAAGGTACATTGATGGCCGCTCAACATCCCGTCATAAACAAGAGGCACCGCATAGCGGAGCGTCCGCCATTCGAGCGTATCGCGCTGTTGTTGCAAGGCGGGGGGGCGCTCGGCTCATATCAGGCCGGCGTCTATCAAGCACTGGCCGAAGCCGGTCTGCATCCTGACTGGGTCGCCGGCATCTCCATCGGTGCCATCAACAGCGCTCTGATCGCCGGCAATCCGCCTGAAAGACGAGTGGAGGCGCTCAGGAGCTTCTGGGAGACGGTAACCGCCCCGGCTCACGGGTTTCCCACTCTGTTTTCGGCAATGCTAGGGGCGATGGGGCTCCAGGGTGATTTCGCGCGTGGCCTGCTCAATCAGGCACATGCCTTCGCCACCCTTATGGACGGCGCCGCGGGCTTCTTCAGGCCCCGTCCGGTGCCACCTTTCTTTTCATCCGCCGGCAGCATCGAGGCGGAAAGCTTCTACGACGTCGCACCGCTGAAGGCGACGCTGGAACGGCTGGTGGACTTCGACCGCATCAATACAGGGGCCATGCGTTTCAGCGTCGGCGCCGTCAACGTACGCACCGGCAACTTCGAGTATTTCGATACCACGACCCACGATATCCGCCCCGAACATATCATGGCGAGCGGCTCCCTGCCGCCTGGCTTCCCGGCGACGAGGATCGACGGCGAGTGTTACTGGGACGGCGGCCTCATATCGAACACGCCGCTGCAATGGGTCCTCGATAACGCGCCGCGCCAGGACACCCTGGCCTTTCAAGTCGATCTCTGGAGCGCGAGTGGCGAGTTCCCGCGTGACCTTCTCGGAATCGAACTGCGGCAGAAGGATATCCGCTTCTCGAGCCGCACGCGCGCGGCGACCGACCATTTCAAGACGCAGCAGCGGCTGCGCCGCGCACTCGGCCATCTGGTCGAACTCGTCCCGCAGGACGCTCTGCTGCAAGCCGATCCGGAGATCAAGCTGCTCGTCGATCAGGCCGACGAGAAGGTCTACAACATCGTCCAACTCATATATCGCGCCAAGAAATACGAAGCGAGCTCCAAGGATTACGAGTTCTCCCGGCTGACGATGGAGGAGCACTGGGCCTCCGGCTACAACGACGCCCTTCAAACATTGCGCCACCCCGAGGTGCTGCAGCGGCCCGGCACGCCGGACGGCGTCGCCATTTTCGACTTCGATTGAGATTTCACCCAAAGAGAAGAGCACGACCATGAAGATCGCCGCAGTCCGCGAAAATGCCTTCGCGATGCCGCTCAACAATCCGGCCTATCCGAGGCCACCCTACAAGTTCTACAACCGCGAATTTGTCGTCATCAACTACCGGACCAATCCGGAGGCCCTGCGCGCCGTCGTGCCGGAGCCGCTGGAAGTGATCGGCGACACCGTCGCCTATGAATTCATCCGCATGCCGGATTCGACCGGCTTCGGGGACTATACGGAAACCGGGCAGGTCATTCCGGTGCGCTTCACGACGCCATCGGGCAAGGTGCAGGAAGGCAGCTACGTGCATGCCATGTACCTTGACGACAGCTCTCCGATCGCCGGCGGCCGTGAGATCTGGGGCTTTCCGAAGAAGCTGGCAACGCCGAAACTGTCGCACGAGCAGGAGACGCTCGTCGGAACGCTGCACTATGGCTCGGTTCTCTGCGTGAGGGCGACCATGGGCTACAAGCATCGCGAGTTCCCGCTGGAGCCGCTGGCCAAGGCAATGGCGAAGCCCGCCTTCATGTTGAAGATCATCCCGCACGTCGACGGTTCGCCCCGGATTTGCGAACTCGTGCGCTACTATCTCGAGGATGTGACCCTGAAGGGCGCATGGGCCGGCCCGGCAGCCCTGCAATTGTTTGAACACGCGATGTGCGATGTCGCGCGGCTGCCCGTGCGGGAGGTCACGTCGGCCAGCCATTATATCGCCGACCTGACGCTCGGCCTCGGCGAGGTCGTGTTCGACTACCTCCAAAACGACTGATCTCCCGCAACTGAAAGGAACTATCCATGTCTCGATTTGATGGAAGAGTGGCGATTGTCACCGGAGCCGCGAGCGGCATCGGCAAGGAGATCGCGCTTCGCTTCGCTGCCGAAGGCGGCATTCCCGTGATCGCCGACCTCAATCTTGACGCCGCGAACGCAACGGCCGCCGAGGTCAAAAGCAAGGGCGGCGATGCATTCGCGGTGGCGATGAACGTCGCCGACGAAGAGCAGGTGGAAAAGGCCGTTGTCGAGGTGATCGCCAGGTTCGGCAAGATCGACGTGCTGGTCAGCAATGCTGGCATCCAGATCGTCAAGCCGCTGGTCGACTTTCCCTTTGCCGACTGGAGAAAGCTGCTTTCGATCCATCTCGACGGCGCCTTTCTGACCACTCGCGCGTGCCTCAAGCACATGTATGCCGCCAATTATGGCCGGGTGATCTACATGGGTTCCGTGCACTCCAAGGAAGCCTCGAAGCTGAAGGGGCCCTATGTCACGGCCAAGCACGGACTGATCGGACTGGCCAAGGTACTGGCAAAGGAGGGAGCCGAGCACAACGTCACGGCCAACGTCGTCTGTCCCGGCTTCGTGCGCACGCCGCTCGTCGACAAACAGATCCCGGAGCAGGCACGGGAGCTCGGCATCAGCGAGGAGCAGGTGGTCAAGACGGTGATGCTCAAGGATACGGTCGACGGCGAGTTTACCAGCACCGATGATGTGGCCGACGCTGTTCTCTATTTCGCGGCGGCCAAGTCCAATGCCGTGACGGGTCAGTCGCTGGTCGTGAGCCACGGCTGGTTCATGCAGTAGGATCGATTGCGGACAGACGGACGACACCCTTTGCGGCGCCGTGCGACAGAAACGCTCCAACACCCCGGACCAACTCTACCTCGCGACGAGCCGCAGTAGGCTCGCGCTATCTGGATTAGTATCAAAGGAAATGAACATGGAAGTCTGTAATGGTTTGCGGCGGGCCCTCGCGAAGGCCCGGCGACCTTCGGTGGCAACGAACCGCTCTGTCGACGGCGTAAGCGTGCGTGGAGTGACTGCGATACTGCGGAATGTCGGGCAGACTGCCGCGTTCGGCATTCTTGTGGGATTCGCCACACTGCCGACAGCCCGCGCGGATGAACCGACACCTCCGTTCAAGCCAGCGATCAGCGACGAGGCCGCGACCGCCGTTTCGCAGATGGGAAAGACGCTGCACGCCAGGGACCTGTCGGTCACGGCAAGAACGATCAGCGTCTATCTGGACGAATTCGGACAACCGCTTCACATCTTCCATACGATCAAAATCGCCGCCCGCCGGCCCGATCGGATCGCCGTCGAGTTTATCGGCGATGACGGCAGACACGATCTCTTCTACGACGGCAAGGCGGCCTCGGTCTTCTTTCCCGACAGAAAGAAATACATGACGATCCCCGCGTCGGGCGACATATCGTCCGCGCTCGACGAGATCGCAGACAAGCTGGACCTCGATTTTCCGCTCGGCGTCCTTTTTGCGGGCTCTCCAGACGAAGTGCTGCTGGGCGATGCCATGGCGGCCGAGCAGGTGGGCATGGCTACCATCGACGGGGTCGAGTGCCGGCATCTGCTTTTCTCACAGAAGTCCGGCATCGATGTGGAATTGTGGCTCGAGAAGAATGACGCGGCGACGCCGCATCGCTTGGTCGTCACCTACCCGTTGCTGCAGGGCCAACCAAGCTTTGTTGCCGAATTCACCAGTTGGACGACCGAGCCCCCTCTGTCCGACTCCGAATTCACCTTTGAACCTCCTGCTGATGTGAAAAAGATCGACCCGACACCAGCCGTCGCGTCGGGAACCGAGGGGAGGAAGTGATGAACCATCTCAAGCGCACCTGCCTTGCTTTTCTCGCTTTAACGGCCATCACATCGGACGTTGCCTTCGGTCAGTTTGCGCCGCCCCCTGGCGGCCCGCCGTCCCTGCCGTCTGGAGGGCCACCGCATTTCCCGTCGGGCGGGCCAAGCGGGGGCCCACGTCCGCAGATAGGCCGCACTCCGCGTCCACCAATGGCGAACCACCGTCGGCCGCCGGTGAGCGCTCAGAACCGCCCTCCGGCGAACCCACGTACTCTTATGCCAGGTGTCGGCGGCGCAAAGGGGCGATTGGCGGAAGGGCCTGGCCGCGGGGGGAGTAACGCGTCTGGAAATATCCGCAACACGCTGAACTCGGGCGGTAACATCAACGGGAACCGCACCTTCATGAACTCCGGCGGCAACATCGCCGCAAAGGACTCGGGCAATGTCACCGTCAACAATTCCGGCGATGTCAAAGTCTCCGGCAACGGCAACGGATACTTTGGCCGTGGATACTATGGTCGTGGAGACCACGGCGTCGGCGACTACGGTGACGGAGAGTATGGCGGTGGGGATTATGGTCGTGGATACTATCGCCGCGGAGCATATGTTCTGGGCGGGTATGCGGCAGGCGTCGTCACCGGTGCGGCAGCCGCCTCCAGCACCGGCGGAACGACATATTCTTCCGACGGATACCAGTCTGGATCCGCTGCAGGTTCCTCTGGCACAGCGTCCTCGGGTTCGTCCCACCGCACCTCTTCGGGTTCTGCCGACGCGTCGTCGTCGGGTTCGTCCCAGGCGGGCTCTTCAGGTTCGTCTCACGCCAGGTCTTCAGGCTCATCTGGCGGGGAATATGCGAGCTCTTCCGATCAGAGCCGCTCCGACCGGCCCGTTGGCAGCGGAGAGGGCGGGTCGAACCAGAGCGGCGGCAATGGCAGGTCCCAGTCTGTCAATCCGCTGATTGCCGGCCTGTTTGAGAGCCTGCCACCGGAGGGCACGGCATGGTCATCGGAGGATGCGGTCGGTTGGCTTCAGGCTGCGGCCGCCAATCTACGGATCGTCTATAAGATCCAGGGAAACATCACGGTCACGGGCGAAGTCCCGCCGTCGGATGACAATCGCGTTCCTAGCGGCAATTAGATTCAGCTCAGCGTGGGAAGAGGCAAAGGCCGGATACGTCGCACGACGTATCCGGCCTTTGCCAGCATCGAAAGTTGCACAGCTCCGTCCGCCCTGACGCACCTCGCCAAATCAGGCCATTCGTTTCGAACGCCGCAGAAGCCCGTTCATAACGAGGTTAAGGTGCGCCTCCATAAGCGCCCTGCCGTCGATCGGCTTTCGATCGGCAAGCATGAGATGCCAGACGGCAATCTGAAAAATCGAACTCGCGAGCACGTCAGGCGTATCGGTGGCCGTATCATGTCTCAACTCTCCCGATTTCACGCCTTCCTCGACCAAGGCCGTGAGGGCTGCAAGCGTCGGTGCGATGAATAGCTCATGACGGCAATCGACCATTTCGGGAAGACGAGTTCCTTCGGCGACGGACAAGCGCAGGAGTTCTCTCGTCTTTCGGTCGTTGGCCGTATTTTCATAAGCGATAAGCAGTAGGTCGCGGATCCTATCGGCGCAGGATCCCCGAAGGCTGCCGATGGCGGTCGACAGGTCTGCGGATGACGTCGACGCGTGACGAAACATCTCCTGGAAAAGAACATCCTTGGTCGGGAAATAGAGGTAGACCGTTCCCTTTGTTATCCGCAGTCGGGTTGCGACATCTTCAACTCGCGTTGCCGCATAACCTTTTGCCGCAAACTCCTCGAACGCGGCCTCCAGTATTTCATGGGGACGCCGCGCCTTCCGTTCCGCCCGCGATGTTTTTTTAACAACTCGTTCCATCATCCAATTGGAATTATTCGGCTGTCCGGCGGCTAACCGCATCTGCTTCACCCATGCCCATGTTGCGTGTGTCAACATTTTCTGACGGAGATGTTGACATCGTCTACTTTAGCTATTAAGTGGGCGTTGTCAACATCGGGCGATGGCCTGTTAGGAGCAAAAATGCAGTCCTTTCGATTGCTGGGAATTGGTCTCGCCTGCGCAGTCCTGGCTGCCTGCGAAGAGAAAGCTGAAGTTGCGCCGCCGCAGCAGCAAGTCCGCGTCGTCGCGGCAGCCGAGGCTCAGTATCAGCCGGGTGCGGAAATCACCGGCGAGGTGAAGGCGAGGGTCCAGACCGAACTCTCCTTTCGCGTCAGCGGCCGGGTTCTTGAGAGAAGGGTCGACGTCGGATCGCATGTCCACGCCGGCGACGTCCTCGCCCGGCTCAACGACACGGAACAGCAGGCGGACGTCAGCGTCGCCCGTGCCGCGCTGGCGTCGGCGCAGGCCGTCGTTGCGCAGAAGACGCTCGCCTTCGACCAGGCGAAGTCACTCCTGCAGTCGCAGGCCGTTCCGAGGGCGGTCTTTGATGATGCCCAGAAGGAGCTGCTGAGCGCACAGGCTTCCCTCGAGGCCGCCGAGGCCGCGCTCGCGACGGCAGAGGACGCTCTGTCCTATACCGAGCTGAAGGCCGCCGCGGACGGCATCATCACGGCGCGCAGCATCGAAGCCGGGCAGGTGGTGTCAGCAGCGCAGTCGGCCTTCACGCTCGCCCATGACGGGCCACGAGACGCAGTGTTCGACGTCTTCGAGGCGTTCTTTCTGGATGGCCGGCCGCTGAACGACGTCGAGGTCGCACCGGTCTCCGATCTTGCGAGCGACGTCCACGCCAGCATTCGCGAGGTCTCTCCCGTCATAGACGCGAAGGCAGGCACGATCCGGATCAGCCGGGGGCGAACCTGCCGTGTGGCTCGTCAACACTCAAAACCAATCCGTTTCGCTCCGTAAGATCTCGGTCGACCGATATCGCCAAAGCGATTTCGTCGTCACCGGCGGCGTCGCCGCACAAGACCTGATCGTCACCGAAGGCGGAAAGTTCCTCAAGGAAGGCCAGGCCGTCGCCTGGGAAGGCAAGTGAGATGACCCTCAATCGCATATATACCTCTCTCCCGCTTCTTCTGTCAGTGTCGCTGCTTGCAGGCTGCGATCAGAGCTCCGTTGCGGGGGAGGAGACGGCTCCCCGCCCTGTCAAAGTCGTCATGGCCGCGGCCGAACAGGACAAAATCGTAAGTTTGCCCGGCGTGGTGCGAGCCCGCATCGAGACCGACCTGGCGTTTCGGACGCTGGGGCGAATGGTGTCTCGCAAGGTCGATGTCGGTGACCTTGTGCACAAGGGCGATGTCCTGGCGGAAATCGATCCGCTCACTCTGCAGCTCGCGGTCACGAGCGCGGAGGCGGAATTCCACAACGCCCAGGCGCAGTTCGAGAACGCCGCGACGACGGAAACCCGCAAGCGAAGGCTCGTCCAAAGCAATGCAGCGAGCATTGCTGATCACGATCTTGCCGACCAGCAGCTCAAGTCGGCTACCGCCAATGTTGCGAAAGCGACGGCCAGCCTTGCGAAGGCGCGCGAGCAGCTAGGCTACGCCGAGCTGAGGGCCGAGTTCGATGGCGTCGTGACCGCCACGTCCGCAGAAATGGGCCAGACCGTTTCTGCCGGCCAACCGGTCTTGAAACTGGCACGCCTCGAGCAGCGCGACGTGGTCGTCGACATGCCGGAAACGCAGTTCAGTCGCATTCGCCTGGACGACCGCTTCAACGTCGCCCTCCAGCTCGACGGCAGGATCCAGGCGACTGGCGTGGTCCGCGAGATCGCACCGCAGGCCGATCCCAATACCCGCACCTATCGGCTGAAGATCGGGATCGATCAGGCGCCGGACATCTTCCGCCTTGGCGCCGTGGTCACCGCGACGCCGCTTGTCGGAGAAAGGAAGCAGGCGATCACGCTGCCGCTCTCCGCCATTCGCCATGAAGGCGGCACCAGCCAGGTATGGGTGGTAGATCGCTCGACAGCCACTGTCGCTCCGAGAGCGGTTGAACTGGAAGGTCCGGCGTCCGCCCCCCGTTCTGTCCTGGTTCAAGCGGGCCTGCGGGAAGGGGAAGAGATCGTCATCGCCGGAGTCGATGAACTCACCGATGGACAGAAAGTGCAACTCGGACAGGAGCCACGCCCGTGAACAAATTCAACCTTTCTGACTGGGCGCTCGAGCATCGTTCTCTCGTCTGGTACTTCATGATTATGTTCGCGGCGGCGGGCGCCTTTGCCTATCTCGGGCTCGGCCGCGAGGAGGATCCGTCCTTCACGATCAAGACGATGGTGATCCAGGCCCAGTGGCCGGGCGCTTCTGCACAGGAGGTGACGCAGCAGGTTACCGACCGCATCGAAAAGAAGCTCCAGGAACTCGACAAACTGGAACATACCCGCAGCATTACGACTGCCGGTCAAACGATCGTCTTCGTCGATTTGCTGCCGGATACGAACGCACGGGACGTAAAGCCCACCTGGTCGCGCGTCCGCAACTTGATTGACGATATCAAGCACGAATTCCCCCAAGGCGTGGTCGGCCCCTTCTTCGATGACCAGTTCGGCGACGTCTATGGCAATATCTTTGCCTTCACGGCGGACGGCCTCAGTCAGAGAGAACTGCGCGATTTCGCAGAGGGTGCCCGAACGCAGATCCTCAACATCCCCGACGTCGGCAAGGTCGACATCGTCGGTGCGCAGGACGAGGTGATCTACCTCGAGTTCTCCACCCGCAAGATCGCCGCTCTCGGCATCGACCGCTCCGCCATCATTGCCACGCTCCAGGCGCAGAACGCCGTAACCCAGTCCGGCTTTGTCGAAACGGGGCCGGAGCGAGTCGCTTTGCGGGTCGGCGGGCGTTTCATCTCCGAAGACACCCTGCGGGGGATCAATCTTCGAGTAAACGACCGCTTCTTCCCGCTGACCGACGTCGCCACCATCTCCCGTGGCTACGTTGACCCGCCGACGTCGCTCTTCCGCTTCAACGGAAAGCCCGCCATCGGGCTCGCGATCGGCATGAAGACGGGCGGCAATGTGCTTGCCTTCGGCGAAGCGCTTGACAAGACGATGAGCAAAATCACCCAGGAGCTTCCGGTCGGCGTCTCCGTCGAACAGGTATCCGACCAACCGAAGGTGGTTGAGGAGGCAGTCGGCGGCTTTACGAAAGCTCTGTTCGAGGCAGTCGCGATCGTGCTCGCGATCAGCTTCATCAGTCTGGGGATGAGGGCCGGCCTGGTGGTGGCAATCGCGATCCCGCTCGTTCTCGCCATCACGTTCATGGTCATGTTCTACACCGGCATATCGCTGCAGCGCATCTCGCTTGGAGCGCTGATCATCGCGCTCGGCCTCCTCGTCGACGACGCCATGATCGCCGTCGAGATGATGGTTGCACGGCTGGAAGCGGGCGACAGTCTCACGAAGGCCGCCACCTACGTCTACACATCGACTGCGTTTCCCATGTTGACCGGCACTCTGGTTACGGTCGCGGGCTTCATCCCCGTCGCTTTCAACAAGAGCAACGCCGGCGAGTTCACCTTCACGCTCTTTGTCGTCATTGCGGTTTCGCTCGTCGTTTCATGGGTGGTCGCGGTCGTGTTCACGCCCCTGATCGGGGTGACCATTTTACCAAAGACAATGAAGAAGCACGCTGAGCACAAGGGTTGGTTTGCGAAGGCGTTTTCGAACGTGCTGCAATTCTGCCTGCGCTGGCGCTGGATGACGATCATCGCAACAGTCCTTCTCTTCGCTGGATCAATCGTTGGCCTGTCGATGGTGCAACAGCAATTCTTCCCGAGCTCTGACCGTCCGGAACTGATCGTCGACTGGAACCTGCCGCAGAACAGCTCGATCGCTGAAACGAGCCGCCAGATGGCCCAGTTCGAGCATGAGATGCTGACTGACAACCCTGGCATCGAGCATTGGTCGACATACGTTGGCAGGGGTGCGCCGCGCTTCGTTCTTTCCTTCGACGTGCAGCCGGCTGACGTTTCTTTCGGCCAGACGGTCATTGTCACCAAGGGACTGGACGTCAGGGACAAGCTGAAGCAGCAGATGGAAACCTACCTTCAGAAGACGTTTCCGGGAACGGACGCTTACGTGAAGCTTCTGGACATCGGGCCTCCGGTTGGCAAGCCGATCCAGTACCGTGTGTCCGGCGAAAATCTGCAGACGGTGCGCGACCTGGCACAGAAGCTGGGCTCGATTGTCGGCACTTATCCTTCCCTCAGGAACATTGCCTTCGACTGGAACGAGCCGGCCCGTGTCGTGAAGATAGACGTGTTGCAGGACAAGGCCAGACAGCTCGGCGTCTCGTCCCAGGACATCGCAATGGCGCTCAACACTGTCGTACAAGGAAATGCCGTAACGCAGGTCCGGGACGACATCTATCTGGTCGATGTCATCGGTCGTGCCGCGGAAAAGGAGCGCGGCTCGATCGACACCCTGCTTGACCTGCAACTGCAAAGCAGCAGCGGTCAATCCGTCCCGCTGTCATCGGTCGCAACCTTCCACTACGAGCTCGAACAGCCGACAATCTGGCGCCGCGACAGAATTCCGACCATCACGATCAAGGCCGGGATCGGCGATGCGACGCAGCCGGCGACGGTGGTGAAGGCACTCTCCGACAAGGTTTCAGCTTTCGAAAAGACGATGCCGGCCGGGTATTCGGTCAAGATCGGCGGCGCGGTCGAGGAAAGCGCCAAGTCGCAAGGTCCGATCGCGAAGGTGGCGCCGGCTATGTTCGTCATCATGGCGACGCTGCTGATGATCCAGCTTCAGAGCTTCCACAGGCTGTTCCTGGTCTTCTCGGTGGCGCCGCTGGCCCTTATCGGCGTCGTCGTGGCACTGCTCGCCAGCAACTCGCCGCTTGGGTTCGTCGCACTCCTGGGTGTGCTCGCGCTGGTCGGAATCCTCATCCGCAACTCCGTGATCCTGATCGTGCAGATCGAGGAGCTGCGTGCAGAGGGAATGTCGGCATGGAAGGCGGTGGTGGAGGCGACCGAACACCGCATGCGGCCGATCATGCTCACTGCCGCGGCCGCGACTCTGGCCCTGATCCCGATCTCGCATGAGATTTTCTGGGGTCCGATGGCTTACGCGATGATGGGTGGGATCGTCGTCGGAACGGCGCTGACGCTTCTCTTCCTGCCGGCGCTCTACGTCGCCTGGTTCCGGATTCTTCGCGAAGCCGAGCAGCACTGAGATGACCACATCCCTCTCACTCCCTGGGCGCATTGCCCAGGGTCTCACCAGCTTTGGGTTTGGGTTCGGCAAGGCGATCGCTGCCCGCTTGGGCCGCGCCGTCCTGGTCCTTGTGGCCCTGTCACTCGTTACATCGGGTTGCGCCAACCGGGTGCAGGATGTCCTGCAGCCTCTCGCCGTGGCCCCGGCCGGCACGAGCCGGGTCACCATGCTCGTCGCCACGACGCGCAAGCCTTCGGAGGATCCCGGCAAACTCTTTTCCGGCGACCGCGGGACGGCGATTTCCCTTAACAGCGTCGACGTATCCATCCCGCCCGATCGGAACCGCAAGATCGGAGAGGTGCAGTGGCCGTCCCGCATGCCGCCCAACCCGCAAAAGCAGTTTGCGGTCACGCAGGTTGCCAAGGTGCAATCCGAGGGCCAGGCGTTCGACTGGTACCGGAAGAATCGAAACACCAAGCATCAGGTCATCATTTTCGTGCATGGCTTCAACAACACCTATGCCGATGCCGTCTTCCGCTTCGCGCAGATCGTCCATGACTCGGGAACCGACGCCGCACCGATCCTCTTCACCTGGCCATCAAGGGGCCGTGTCTTCGATTACCTCTATGACAAGGAGAGCGCCAACTATTCGCGTCGCGCTCTGGAGGATCTGATCCTCCAGGCTGTGAACAGTCCCGACGTCTCCGATGTGACGATCCTCGCCCATTCCATGGGCGGCTGGCTTGCGGCCGAGGCGCTGCGTGGCGTCGCCATGCGCGAGAAATCAATCCCGACGAAGGTGAAGAACGTTGTTCTCGCATCGCCGGACATCGATATCGACGTGTTCCGTCGCCAGTTCACCGAGATGGGGGCGAAGCGGCCACACTTTGTGATCCTGACATCGACACGTGACAAGGCGCTGGAGATGTCGAGCTGGTTATCGGGTGGCGTTAGCCGCGTCGGCGGGTCCGATCTCAGACCCTACGCGCCTCTTCTCGACCAACTCGGCGTTTCCGTTATCGATACCAGCGCCATCGCGACGAATGATCCGCTCGGCCACAATGCCTTCGCCGACAGTCCTGAGATCGTGCGCCTGCTCGGGCGGCGGCTGGCAGGGCAGAGCCTCGAGGGTAGAGAGGCAAGCGTTGCCGATCAGATCGGGATGACGGCGGCCATTTTCGCCGGCTCGGCAGCGCGCGTAGCCGTTGCGGCTCCAGTCGCGGTCATCAGCCCGGAGGCGCGAGAAATCCTGAAGCGGGAGCTCTCCTCGAATGGGGGAAAGATGGTGGATGGTCAGATTGCGTACTGATCGTCAGCCGCCTCGATCAGAGCGGTCTGAGACCCGTCCAGCATGCGGACTAGATAGGATTGGCAAATGGAAGTTGGCACGACTGTAAAAAACCAGCCGCGAGCTGATTACATCTCCTCGATCGTCGAAGCCGGCACGGCAGCGTGCCGGCTGTACGGGCCCACGAAAACAAACGTCGTCGATATTGCTCGACTGCTGGGGAAGTCGCCGGCAAGTGTGTACAAAATCTTCCCCTCCAAGGCGGCGATTTGGGATGCCATCGCCGGGAATTTTTTCGAAACTGACCTCCGCTTCACTCCGTCTGCCGACGGCGAGCTCACCAGTGCGGCGAGCCGCCTGAAAAAAACCGCGCTCGGGCAACACCGCCTGATGCTGCAGGCACGTCTCGGCGACAGCCAGATGTTCGACCTCGTTGTTCTCGCCGCAGACGGCAGTCGGCCATCATTCAGAGACCATCTGAAACGACTTGAGGCGCATGTGAGGGAGCTCGTTTGCGCCGGCATCGCGAATGAAGAGTTCGTTCCGAGGAATGTTGACGCGGCCGCATCCTGCTTTTGCGCCTCAATCATCTCCTTATGGGACCCCAGAATTATTGGCGCCCTGCCTTGGAGCCACGGTGAGCTATCAGCTCATGAACTCGCTTCCTTTGCAGTTGCAGCTCTCCGGCCAAGTTCCCCAGGCGTGGAGAGCATGGCCGCGGAATGACGCCCCCAGATGCGGCCGCTAGGCCGCGAGGATGGTGATCCCGTACGAATTGGCGGCCGCAGTCATGCGAGCGATGGTTTCCGCCGAAGGGCTGACCTTCGGTGGCTCGGTCGTGCCTTCCGCTTCGATAAACTCGGCCATGTCTCGATCGACGACCGCGGAAAAGACCACGGGAACGGTTCCGCGGTTGGAATAGCCGTGCACCATGAAGGGCGGGATGGTGACGATGTCGCCGGCGCTGGCTTCGATCTCTTCGGGGCCGCTGTCGCTCAGGCGCCAGATCGTCAGCTTTCCCTCGATGATGCGGAACACTTCCGGGCTCGCATGCGCATGTTTCGGCGTCCGGCTGCCTGATGGCACGGTGACGTCGAAGATATTGAGCCAGGCTCCGCTAATTCTAAGCCGCCGCTCGACCCGGTCGCCGAGGACGA
The DNA here is from genome assembly GCF_056406015.1 of Rhizobium sp. P1_E1. Taxonomy (NCBI): domain Bacteria; kingdom Pseudomonadati; phylum Pseudomonadota; class Alphaproteobacteria; order Hyphomicrobiales; family Rhizobiaceae; genus Rhizobium; species Rhizobium sp. P1_E1. The sequence goes on from NZ_JBFUAY010000002.1 coordinate 29,136, forward strand.
AAAACCGCTTTGCCTCGTCGCTCGCAGGCATTTTCACAAATGAGTTGGACATCATGTCTCTTTCTTTTTCTTACAGGGCTTCTTCTTATGGGCTTTTTCTTGCGGGCGCAGCCGTTAGACCTTTGCGACGCCTTTGACAACCCGCCCTGTTGTTGGGAGTAACATCGCCGAACGCTTTCAAAGAAACGCGCTACATCGGTCGAAGCGATGAACAAACGGCTCCGTTGCCAGGGGTTCAGCGCCGCTCGCGCGCCACTGCGTCACGAGACTGTCGGGGCCGATATCGGTACGTCGGGGCGTTTCCGCAAGGTCCGCCAATGCCGCATCAGCTATGCGGAAATGACTGAGGCCGGAGAGTTCGAAAGGCTCGGCGCCTGTAATACCGCCGACACAGAAGGGGTGCATAGAACGCGGCGGCCGTTCTTAGCCGTTCTTGGGGGCCGTCATTCCACGCCGTCCCGGCATTCACATTGATCATTCACATTGATGGAGCGCATCCATGTCTACTCTTCCCGTCGTCGGCGCTGCCATGACGCTCGATGAAGTCGAACTTCACCGTGACTGGCTGTTCGAAAAGTCCCGCGATCTCGAATTGCAGAGCTTCGTCGATGCCGAGATTCTGAACGGCGACTGGGCGCCGCTTGCCGCCCGCGCCAGAAGGCTTCTCGACGGTCATGGCGGCCGCCTCGGCATTCACGGCCCGTTCTGGGGCTTCACCATCGCCTCGGAAGATCCTGATATCCGTGGCATCGTCACTAGGCGCCTGCTGCAGGGGCTCGATGTCTGCGCCGCCATCGGCGCAACCCAAATGGTCATCCACAGTCCCTTTACGTCATGGTCCTACAACAATCTCGACGACAATGCCGGCGCCCGCGAGGCCTTGGTCGAGCGCACGCACACGACCCTGCGCGATGCCGTCAGGCGCGCCGAGGATATCGGCTGCACCATGGTCATCGAGAACATCGAGGACAAGGATCCGCATATTCGCGTGGCGCTTGCCGAGAGCTTTAACTCGCCCGCCGTCGCCGTCTCGATCGATACCGGCCACGCCCATTATGCCCATGGCTATACCGGTGCCCCGCCGGTCGATTATTACGTCAAGGCCGCCGGCAATCGCCTGCAGCATGTCCACCTGCAGGATGCCGACGGATATGCCGATCGCCATTGGAGCCTCGGTGAGGGCTCGATCCACTGGCACGCCGTCTTCAGGGCCCTTGCCAAACTCGAAAGCAATCCGCGCCTCATCATCGAGATCAAGGATAAGTCCAAGATCCCGGCTTCATCAGCTTTTCTCGCCTCGATCGGCGTAGCTGAATAAGGTTCTAAGCCCGGCCCGCTCTCCCTGGTTCCCGTGCTCGCCACAGGAGGGGAGGGTGGAGTCGCGCTTCATGAGAACCTGGTGATTACGCTGATTCCCGTGGCCTCAGCCTTGTCGAGTGCCATCAGCGCCGGCACCGCCTCCTCGAGGCTGACCCGCCGTCCGATCAGCTTCTGCGGCGCGATCTTGCCGGCCGAAAGCATCGACAGCATGGCGTCGTAACGCCAGGCCTGCATGCCGTGGCTGCCGTAGATTTCCAGCTCGTGGCCGATCACCTGCGCCATTGGAATCTGCGGCGTTGCGTGTTCACCCAGCATCAGCCCCACTTGTACATGCCGCCCGCGCCGGCGCAGATTCTTGATCGAGTTGAAGCAGGTGACGGGATGGYCGAGCGCATCGATCGAGACATGCGCGCCGCCCTTGGTGATTTCGCGCACCGTTTCCGCCACGTCGGCGAGACCTGACGCATTGACCGTCGCCACCGCCCCGCAATCCCGCGCAAAGGCAAGCTTCTCCTCGGAAATGTCGATGCCGATCGCATTCGCTCCGAGCGCCGTGGCGATCATGATCGCCGACAGGCCGACGCCGCCGCAGCCATGCACGGCGATCCATTCGCCGGGCCCGGTGCGGGCCTGGTCGGCGACGGCGCGAAACGAAGTGGCGAAGCGGCAGCCGAGGCTTGCCGCCGTCGCATCGTCGATCGTATCGGGCAGGTGCACCAGATTGGTGTCGGCATAATCGATCGCCACATATTCGGCGAACGATCCCCAATGGGTGAAGCCCGGCTGGAACTGGTTCGGGCAGACCTGCTGGTTGCCGGAATGGCATTCGCTGCAATGGCCGCAGCCGGAAACGAAGGGCACGGTCACCCGGTCGCCGACCTTGAAGCGCATCACGCCGCGGCCGGTGGCGACGATCCGCCCGGCAAGCTCGTGTCCCGGCACATGCGGCAGGCGGATATCCGGGTCGTGGCCCATCCAGCCGTGCCAGTCGCTACGGCAGAGCCCGCTGGCCCCGACCGCTATGACGACGCCGTCCTCGGTTGGCGTCGGATCGGGCAGGGTGCGGATTTCGGGCGCCTGTTCGAAGGCTTCGTAGAACATGGCTTTCATCGGCGTCTTCCCTTGCTGTCTGTCCGTGATTGCGCGCATGATGACATGCGGCAGGTAGCCATTCCAACATTCCATTCCATCATTTTTGCTGATGCACCCATCGATGAAGCCGCCTTGCTGCGCACGAATATTGCGGCCTGCCGCCATTCCCCGGCATTTTCTTGCTTCCGCGTTTCCGCTCGGGATTTGTCCTTGACCCGGCTTGCCGCGGCGGTTTTTCCTTCTCCGGCTTCAGGAGGAAACCATCATGGCCGTCGATACATCACCCCGTTCAACCACCTGGACCCATGTCGACGGGGAGTGGCTCCCTGGCAATCCGCCGCTGATCGGGCCGACCTCGCACGCCATGTGGCTGGGCTCGACGGTCTTCGACGGCGCGCGCTGGTTCGACGGCATCGCGCCGGATCTCGACCTGCACTGCCAGCGCATCAACCGCTCGGCACTCGCCATGGGCCTGAAGCCGGTAAAATCAGCCGAGGAGATTGCCGCACTTGCCTGGGAAGGCGTTGCGAAATTCGACGGTGCGACGGCAATCTATATCAAGCCGATGTACTGGGGCGAACACGGTTCGCCCGGCAGCGTCGTCGCCGTCGACGGGGAATCGACCCGCTTCGCGCTCTGCCTGTTCGAGGCGCCGATGGGCGGCCATGGCGGCACCAGCCTCACCGTCTCGCCCTATCGCCGCCCCTCGCCGGAAACCGCGATGACCGAGGCGAAAACCGGCTCGCTCTATCCAAACAGCGGCCGCATGATCGCCGAAGCGCGCAGCCGCGGTTTCGACAATGCGCTGGTGCGCGACCTGAATGGCAACGTCGTCGAGACCGCTTCCTCGAACATCTTCATGGTCAGGGACGGCGTGGTGATGACGCCGGCCGCCAACCGCACCTTCCTCGCCGGCATCACCCGCGCCCGCGTCATCGGCCTGCTGCGCCAGGCCGGTTTCGACGTGCACGAGGCAACGCTCTCCGTCGAGGATTTCATGYAAGCCGACGAGATCTTCACCACCGGCAACTATTCCAAGGTCGTCAGCGTCACCCGCCTCGACGACCGCAACCTCCAGGAAGGCCCGGTCACCCGCAAGGCGCTGGAACTCTACATGGACTGGGCCTACGGCCGCAGCGAAAGCGAGGAGTGAGCCACGATCCCGCGAAGCGGGAGCAAGCGATCCAGTGAATCGATTGCAGTGGCGAACGCCCGAAGCGCAAGCGCAGGGCCGGCGCGGTCGGTGCCAGCCACACCCGAGCCCATTCGCAAAAAAAAGTGAGAGCAGGCCTACCCGGGGCGCACCCTCACGTCATCCACTTCCGATGTTCCGCAAATCTCTCCGCCAAGAGATCGATGAACAGCCGCACCTTGGTCGGCAGGTGGCTGCGGTTGGGATAGACGGCGTTGATGTTGAATTCGATCGGCCGGTAGTCCGGCATGATCTTCACCAGCCGCCCTTCGGCGATGTCATCGAACACCACGAAACTCGGCGCCAGGAAGATGCCCCGCCCGGTCAGCGTCAGGAAGCGCAGCATCTCGGCACTGTTGGAGACGACATTGCCGCTGATCTTGACGCTCTCCTTTTTGCCCTCGCCATCCTCGAAGCGCCATTCGTCGCCATAGGGGTAATAGGCATATTGCAGGCAATTGTGATCGGCGACCTCGGCCGGCGTCTTCGGCATCGGACGGCTCTCGAAATAGGCCGGCGAGCAGACGAGCATATGGCGCCAGGGCGTCAGCTTGCGCGCGACGAGCGACGAATCCGGCGGCAGTACGGTGCGCATCACCAGATCGTAGCCATCCTCGATCATGTCGACCATCCGCTCGCCGACGCTGAAATCGAGTGAGATCGAGGGATAGAGCTCCATAAATTCGCTGACGACAGGCGAGAGGAAACGCACGATGGCGCTGCTGGTATAGACCTTCAACGTGCCGCGCGGCGTCGAACTCAGCGCGCCTGCCGTCCGGTCCGCCTCTTCCAGCTCGGCCAGGATCTGCAAAGAGCGCTCATAGTAATATTTGCCGGTTTCGGTCAGGCTGACCTTGCGCGTCGTGCGGTTAAGCAGCCGCACGCCGAGCCGGTCCTCCAGCGATTGCACGTGGTTGCCGACCATGGTGACGGACATGTTGAGCCGGCGCGCGGCGGCGGAAAAACCACCGCATTCCACCACCCGGCCAAAGACTGTGAGGCTTGTCAGCCGATCCATATTGCCCTCGGATTATCCGCTGAGAGTTGATGATCCTTCCCGATTTAAGCAGATTATCAAAATAAATGTCAGGGTGCATTTTCCTGCGCATCGAACATGGCCTCTCACGGAGGAGGCCAACGGTGAAGGAGAATTGCGATGGTCGAGTTACCCCACAGGCAAGTTTTCGAAAGTGCGAAGCAGGCCGAGCAGATCTTGGCCGAGGAAGCCGCCAGGGCGCCGGCCGCCGAGGCGCCCGCCATGCCTGTCTCTGAAGCGCCGGTCGTCGAAGTACCGGCTGCGGACGCATCAGTCGCGGAAGCGCCCAAAAAGACCGGCCGTCGGATCGTCAAGCGCGCCGTCATTGCCGCCGCGCTGCTTGCCGGCGTCGCTTTCGCGGGCGATTTCGGCTATCGCTACTGGACGGTCGGCCGCTTCATCGAAACCACCGACGATGCCTATGTGAAGGCCGATTACACCACTGTCGCCCCGAAGGTCGCCGGCTATATCAGCCAGGTGCTGGTCAACGACAATGACGCGGTCAAGGCCGGCCAGGTTCTCGCCCGCATCGACGATCGCGACTTCCAGGCTGCACTGTCGCAGGCCAGAGCCGATGTGAAGGCGGCCGAAGCCGCCATCACCAATATCGACGCCCAGATCTCCTTGCAGCAATCGGTGATCGAGCAGGCGAGGGCGACGATCGATGCCTCGCAGGCATCGTTGGAATTTGCCGTGTCCGATGCCGCCCGCTCGGCCCGCCTGATCACCAACGGCGCCGGCACCCAGTCTCGCGCCGAACAGACCCAGTCGGCCCGTGACCAGGCCGCTGCTGCCGTCGAGCGCGACCGGGCAGCCCTCGTCACGGCTCAGAATAAGGTGCCGGTGCTGCAGACCCAGCGCGAACAGACCGTTGCCCAGCGCGACCGTGCGGCCGCCGCCGCCCGGCAGGCAGAGCTCAACCTCTCCTATACGGACATCGTCGCTGCCGTCGACGGCACGGTCGGCGCCCGGTCGATCCGCGTCGGTCAGTATGTCACTTCGGGCACGCAGCTGATGGCGGTCGTACCGCTGCATGCGGTCTACGTCGTCGCCAATTTCAAGGAAACGCAGCTGACCTATATCAGCCCCGGCCAGTCGGTCGAGATCAAGGTCGACAGCTTTCCCGACATCTCGATCAAGGGTCATGTCGACAGCGTTTCGCCGGCAAGCGGCCTGGAATTCTCGCTGCTGCCGCCGGACAATGCCACCGGCAATTTCACCAAGATCGTTCAGCGCATCCCGGTCAAGATCGTCATCGACGACGAAGCGCTGAGCGGCCTGTTGCGCTCGGGCATGTCGGTCGAGCCTGAAATCGATACCAAGGCTGCCCAAACCCAAGCTGCCGAGACCAAGGTGGGCGAGACCAAGCCTGCCCAAGCCACTGGGGCGGCCGAAGAGGGATTATCCAGCCACGCTGGATGATCCTTCCCTTCTTCGCCCAATGATCCCGATCATTTCCGAATGATCCCGATCATTCCCGAATGATCACCCGAACCCCGTCATGAGAAAGTTTCCCGCGAGAGCTGGAAGGAGATAAGCCATGGCCACTCTTCAGATCGCCGCAAACGGCAATTCGCTGGCGCGCCCCGCCGCCGCAGCGCCCGTGGCACCTGCCGTCATGAGCCCTCTGCGCATGTGGGCAGCCGTTGTCGGCTCGACGCTCGGCGCCTTCATGGCCGTTCTCAACATCCAGATCGTCAATGCCTCGCTTGCCGATATCCAGGGCGCGATCGGCGCCGGCACGGATGACGGCGGCTGGATTTCGACTTCCTATCTGATCGCCGAGATTGTCGTCATTCCGCTCAGCGCCTGGCTGGCGCGCGTCTTCTCGGTCCGCAACTATCTGCTTGTCAACGCCATCCTCTTTCTCATCTTCTCCGTCGCCTGCGCCTTCGCGGCCAATCTGCAGCAGATGATCATCCTGCGCGCCATACAGGGCTTTTCCGGCGGCGTGCTGATCCCGATGGCCTTCACCATCATCATCACCCTACTGCCCAAGGCCAAGCAACCGATCGGCCTTGCCCTCTTTGCCCTGTCTGCCACTTTCGCGCCGGCGATCGGCCCGACGATCGGCGGTTACCTCACCGAGAACTGGGGCTGGGAGCATATCTTCTACGTCAACCTGGTGCCCGGCGCGCTGATGGTTGGCCTGCTCTGGGTCTCGCTCGACCGGGCGCCGATGAACCTGAAGCTGCTCGCCAAGGGTGACTGGCCGGGCATCATCACCATGGCGATCGGCCTTGCCGCCCTGCAGACCGTGCTGGAAGAGGGCAACAAGGAAGACTGGTTCGGCTCCGATTTCATTGTCCGCCTGTCCGTTATCGCCGCCGTCTCGCTGACGCTGTTCCTGATCATTGAGCTGAAGACCGCCAATCCGCTGCTGAACCTTCGCCTGCTGGTGCGCCGCAATTTCGGCYTCGGCATCGTCGCCAATTTCCTGCTCGGCATTGCGCTTTACGGCTCGGTCTTCGTGCTGCCGATCTATTTGACCCGCATCCAGGGCTATAATTCCGAGCAGATCGGCATGGTTCTCGCCTGGACCGGCATCCCGCAGCTGCTGCTGATCCCGCTGGTGCCGCGGCTGATGAAGCATTTCGACGTCCGCCTGCTGATCGTCGTTGGCTTTGCCCTTTTCGCCGCCTCGAATTTCATGAACGTCCACATGACCGGCGATTATGCGAGCGATCAGTTGTTCTGGCCGAACATCGTCCGCGCCATCGGCCAGGCGCTCGTCTTCACGCCCCTCTCGGCAATCGCTACCGCAGGCATCGAGCAGGAAAATGCCGGTTCGGCTTCGGCACTCTTCAACATGATGCGCAATCTCGGCGGCGCCGTCGGCATCGCCTCGCTGCAGACCTTCCTGTCGAAGCGCGAGCAGTTCCACTCGAACATCCTGACCAACTCGGTCTCGGTCTTCGAGGAAGCCACCCGCGATCGTATCGCCAGGCTTACCGGCTACTTCATGAGCCACGGCATCAGCGATCAGGCGCTCGCCGGCCACAAGGCAGTCGTCGCCATCGCGCTGAAAATACGCAAGCAGGCCAATATCATGGCCTTCAGTGACACCTTCTTCCTGCTCGGCGTTGCCCTTGTCGTCGCCCTGCTTGCAACCCTGCTTCTCAGGAAACCCGGTCAACTCTCCGGCGGCGGCGCTCACTAGCGCCCCGCCTCCCTCAAGGAGGAGAAAGCCATGACGTCAGCGATCTATGCTCCCGATACCGACAGGCTCCAAACGAAGACCGCCGGCCATGCCGTCAGCGCCGCTGCGCTGCTCTCCATCATCGAATGGCTTTCCGGCGATGAATGTCACGCGCTCGACGAAGCGGGCCTCGTCTCCGGCCTCGGCCGCAGGCTCCAGGCGCTCGGCCTGCCAGTCGACCGGCTGACCTTGCATCTGATGACGCTGCATCCCGAGTTCATCGGCCGCACCATCGCCTGGGCGCCGGGCGAACCGGTCGAGATCCACGACCGGGAACACGGCGCCCGCGTCGCCATATCAAATACGCCGCTGCGCAAGGTCATGGAAACCCGCGAACCGCTGGTCGTCGATACCAGAGAAAGTGTGCATGGCCGCTGGCAGCATATCGATGTCTTTGCCGATCGCGGCCTGATGCAGCTCGTCATCGCGCCACTTTGCAATGTCGACGGCCCGGTCAGCGCCGCCGTCTTCGGTACGAAGCGGCCGGGCGGCTTTACCGCCTCCGAACGTCAGGTGATCGAGCGCATCCTGCCGGCGCTGCGCAATACCAGCGAACTGCGCATCCTTCGCCAGGTCGAGCTCAGCCTGCTCGATACCTATATCGGCCCGCTGACGGCAAGCCGCATCCTGGCCGGCCGCATCCGCCGCGACGAGGTCGAATCGATGGAGGCAGCCCTGCTGCTCTGCGATCTCAGAGGCTTTACCGAACTGTCGAACCGGCTGCCGGGCAGCACCGTGCTCGGCCTGCTCAACGCCTATTTCGATAAAATCGTGCCGGCCATTACCCGCGAAGGCGGCGAGGTGCTGAAATTCATGGGTGACGCCGTGCTTGCCTTTTTCCCGGGCTATGATGCCGCCCATTCCTGCGGCGCGGCCCTGGCATCGGCCCGCGCCATCCTCGATGAGATCGACCATTTCCAATATGAGGGCATCGGCGTGAAGGCCGGCATCGCCCTGCATTACGGCGAGGTCAGCTACGGCAATGTCGGCTCCGGCCGCCGCCTCGACTTCACCCTGATCGGCGGCGACGTCAACCTGGTCAGCCGGATCCAGACCGCCTGCAGCGAACTGGGTGCGGCCCTGCTGATGTCGGCGCCGTTTCGCGACGAGGCCGGGGCAGGGGATGCCGTCTCTGTCGGGGCGCACAGGCTGAAGGGTTTTGCCGATCCGGTCGAACTGTTCACGATCGTGCGGTAGGTGCCAAACCGCCCACTTGCATAAAATGCATGGCAGGTCTGCCCGAAACGGCTTCGTCTTCCCCCCATCTTTTCGCCATAGTGGCGCCGAAATTCCGCAAGCGGGGAGGAAGAGGCTTATGACTGTGCTGTTCGACGAACAAGGTGAGATCATCCGCGAACTGGGTGTCGCCGCCGACATCGACCCTGAGCGCGAGATCGAACGGCGAACCGGTTTCCTCAAGGATTATCTCATCGCTTCGGGCATGCGCGGCTACGTCCTCGGCATCAGCGGCGGCGTCGATTCGCTGACGGCGGCGCTGCTGGCCCAGAAGGCGGTGCGCGAGCTGCGGGACAGCGGTCACGCGGCCGAATTCATCGCCGTGCGCCTTCCCTACGGTGTCCAGGCTGATGAGGCCGATGCGGTGAGGGCGCTGGAAACGATCGGCGCCGACCGCTCGATGGTGGTCAACATCAAAGCGCCGGCGGATGCGATGCTTGGCGCCGCGTTAAACGGCGGCCTCGCCTTTGCCGATGCCGGCCGGCAGGATTTCATCCTCGGCAATATCAAGGCCCGCCAGCGGATGATCGCCCAGTTCGCCCTGGCCGGGGCGCTTGGCGGCCTCGTCATCGGCACCGATCATGCGGCCGAGGCGGTCATGGGCTTTTTCACCAAGTTCGGCGATGGCGCGGCCGATATCCTGCCGCTCGCCGGCCTCAACAAACGCCGGGTCCGCCTGCTGGCAAAGCGGCTCGGCGCCCCGGACGAGCTGGTGTTCAAGGTGCCGACCGCCGATCTCGAGGACCAGCGCCCATTGCGCCCCGACGAGGAGGCCTATGGCGTCAGCTATGACGAGATCGACGATTTTCTTGAAGGCAAGCCGGTCGGCGAGATCGCCCGCCGCCGCATCCTCGCCGCCTATCGGGCGACCGGCCACAAGCGCGCCCTGCCGGTCCGTCCTGATGAGGCGAGATAGGCGTGTGGTGCAAAATAGACGCCGTCGGCATCGAAGGCCTCGAGATCTTCGGCCTGCAGCGCCTCGCGCACCTTCGGTCGCGCCGCCACCCGGGCCATGAAGCCGTGCAGATCAGGCCATTGCTTGAGATCGATGTCGGTCCAGGGCGACCAGTTCAGGCAGACGAAGAGATAGGCATCTGCCACCGTGAAGGCATCGCCGGTAAGATAGGGTCCGGCAAGACGGCCGTTCAGCCAGGTGAGCCGCTTCGAGATCAGCGCGCGGACCTCGCCATGAACGCTGGAATAAATCGGGTTGAAGAGCAACACCATCGGCTTGTGCAGCTCGGCGGTGATGAAGTTGAGATAGGATTGCACCTCGTTGCGGCGGATGTCGCCGACATCAGGCAACATAGCTGCCCCTTCCGGCACGCTGTCGGCGAGGAACTGCACGATCGCCGGCCCCTCGGTCAGCACCTTGCCATCGTCGAGCATCAGCGCCGGCACATAGCCGTTGCCGTTGATGGCGAGGTAATCCTCGCCGTCGCTCGTCCTGTGGGTCTGCCGGTCAACCTGGACGAGCTCGATATCAAGCCCCAGCTCCCGGCAGATGATGTGCGGCGAAAGCGAACAGGCGGCTGCGTGCATATAGAGTTTCATTGCGGTTTCCTCTCCCTGTGGAGGCGGTCGGTGCCGCCCGCCGATTAGCGTTTGAATATTTGTACTGTTTCGCATAAAATAATCTTCGTCAAGAATTTAATGCGAAACGGTACAAAATATGAAGGACGAAAAGAAGCGCGGCCGCCCAAGGGCCTTCGACGCCAAGGCGGCGCTCGGCAAGGCGCGGGATGTCTTCTGGGACAGGGGGTTTGCCGCCGCCTCGCTCGACAATCTGAGCGCTGCGACCAACCTCAACCGCCCGAGCCTCTACGGCGCCTTCGGCGACAAGGAGGATCTCTATCTCGATACGCTGGAGGGGTATCGGCAGGACGGCATGGACGTGCTGACTGAGGCGCTCGACCCGTCACTGCCGTTGCGCGACAATATCGCCCGCGTCTATGCCGGTGCGCTGGCGATTTATCTGCACGGTGAAACCGCCGCCCGCGGCTGTCTGCTGATCGGCACGGCATYGGCCGAGGCGGTCCAGCATGAGCGGGTCCGCGAGATGCTCGGCCGCAGCCTCAATGATTTCGACGACGAGATCGAAAAGCGCATGCGCCTTGCCGTGGACAGGGGCGAGCTTCCCCAAAGCGCCGATCCGCAGATGCTTGCAAGGCTCGCCTCCGCCGTCATGCATTCGCTCGCCGTCCGCGCCCGCGCCGGCGACAGCCGCGAGACGCTGGAAGCGATCGCCCGGTCGGGCGTCGAGCTGATCTGCGGGAGCGCCCCCTAGAACAGGATGATTTTAGGCCCGGTCGGCCTAAAATCCAAATCCTGTTCTAAATTATATAGTTAGAGCATGATGTCGTCCGAAAACCGTTCACACTTTTCGGCATCATGCTCTAGCTGGATGTCCGCCGATCCCTCGGCCGTACCATCCAGGAATAGGCAGCGCCGGCGAGAAGCAGTACTGACGTGCCGAGGAACACCGCCCGCATGCCGATATGCCCGCCGACAAAGCCGCCAAGGATGGGGCCGGCCACCTGGCCGACATATTGCGACGAGATGGAAAGCCCGAGAATGCTGCCGGCCGCACTGTCCGGCACGCTGTGGCGGATAACAGCGGCGATGCAGGGCAGCAGCCCGCCGAGTGCTGCGCCCATCAGGAAACGCAGGATGATCAGCTGCCAGGAGCTGGTGACGAAGGCCTGCGGGATCAGCAGCAGCCCGGCGACGGCGAGCGCGCCTGAAATCACCAGCCAATGGCCGATCCTGTCGGCGAGCTTGCCGAGCCATGAGGCCGAGAGAATGCTGCCGAGAGCGGCGGCTGACATGACTATTCCCGATATCATCGTCACCTGGGCTTCGACGGGCACGAGCTGCGCGACATAGACGGTGATGATCGGCTCGATCGACATATTGGCGAACATCAAGAGCATGCCGGTCGCCAGCATGGCGATGACGGGCCGCTTGTCGGCAATGGATTTCCAGCCGCCGCTGGCCTTGGCCGCCTGCTTGCGAGCCGGCGATTTCTCTTCCTTGATCAGCAAGGCCGTGGCGAGAAAGGCGAGGAAGATCATGCCGCCAGCGGCGAGAAACGTGCCGCGGATGCCGATGATCGGCGGCAGCGCCCCGCCGACCAGCGGCCCGACGAGATTGCCGGCCATGATGCCGGAGGAGAGCACGCCGAGCGCCCAGGCCGAACGGTCCTTCGGCGTCTGCGTCGCCACCAGCACCATCGAGCCGGAGGCATAACCGCCGGCAAGCCCGACGAAGAGGCGCAAAGCCACCAGCTGCCAGACATTGCCGGCCATGCCCATCAGCGAGATCGCCAGCGTCATGCCGAGGCTGGCGCGCACCAGCATCAGCTTACGGCCGTAAATATCGCCGAGCCGGCCCCAGAGCGGCGCGACGAGAGCCGCGGCAAAGAAGGTGGCGCCATAGGCGATACCCGACCACTGCACGATGTCAGCATGGTCGCTGACACCGAGCTCCTCGACATAAAGCGGCAGGAAGGGAAGCAGCAGCGTCATCGCCACGATCGTGGTGAAGGAGCCGATCAGCGAGATGGTGAGATTGCGCTTCCAGTGGATCGAGCCGGGCCTGGCGCTGGCGGCGTCCAATTGCGTATCGGTCATTCTCTCGGCCCCGGCATTGATCGCGCGGCGAGTTCCGCACGCATGGTGAAACAATGTGCCCTTTGCCGCGGCGAGGAGATCGGCGCGGGTGAAACTGTCCTGAGATCGAGTTTTTCGAGGTCGAACGCATAGGCCGTAGCGGTGCATGCGCTCGCCGTTCCAGGGCGGGCACGCGCTGATATAACCGCGCTATGGCCCATCCTTCAAGATGGCGCTTCCGCATTGGTGGCCTGTCTTTGGAAATGAGAGCCGCAATCTGGACCCTCTCGGACAAAACTGCTACAACATGACCGATTGCATAATGCAATCGGTCAATCCAAGGACATTGCCATGAGCGACATGCGCAGATCCCGAGAGCAGAGCGTCCGTCATCTCTACGCCGCCTATCTCGACGACCGCAAGGATATCGTCGGCGCCATGTTGACGGAGGATTTCACCTTCTCCAGTCCGCGTGACGACCACATCGACCGGGCGACCTATTTCGAGCGCTGCTGGCCGAAGGAGCCGGTCTTCCGCGGCTTTGACATCGAATTCCTGGCGATCGACGGCGACGAGGCGGTCATCCGCTATCGCGCCGAAAAACGGGACGGCGGCAGCTTCCGCAACATAGAGAGCCTTCGCTTCCGCGGCGACAAGATCGCCTCCGTGGATGTCTATTTCGGCCGGAATCTGTAGTCTCCCGGCCGGGATGGCGATCGCCCTGTCTTTACAGGAGCCGCATTGCCGACGTGCCGATGATGATCATCGAGACCGCCACCATCAGCGGCCGCACCGGCAGCCGTTTGACGAGGATCGCGCCGAAGGGGGCAGCGATGACGCCGCCGATGATCAGGCCGATCGCCGAATTGAGCTCCGACCAGCCGAGCGTCAGCATGAAGGTCAGGGAAATCGTCAGCGTCACCGCGAATTCGGTGAAATTGGTCGAGCCGATCACCCGTTTCAGATCATGGCCGCGGCTGACCAGCGAACTGGTGACGATCGGCCCCCATCCGCCGCCGCCGATCGCATCGAGCACGCCGCCGCAAAGCCCGACCGGTGGCACCATCCAGTCGCGGACATCCCGTTTCGGCGGCGGCCGAAAGGCTTTGTAGAGGATCACCAGCCCGATCGCGATCAGATAGGCCGACACGAAGGGCGCGATCACCTTGCCGTCGATATTGGCCAGCAGATAGGCGCCGATCGCGCCGCCGATCATGCCGGCCGGTGCGAGCCGCGCCACGAGGCGCCAATCGACGTTGCGATGATAGGCGTGCGAGATGCCCGAGGCGGCGGTGGTGAACATTTCCGCCACATGCGTCATGGCGCTGGCATTGGCCGCCGGCACCCCGAAGGCGAGAAGGCTGGTCGTCGACAGCACGCCGAAGGCCATGCCGAGTGCGCCGTCGACGATCTGCGCGCAGAAACCCACGACGATGAAGAAGAAGAAATCCGATGTCATGCAGTCCCCTCAGACAAACGGTAGCATCAGAATAAGCGACGCGGGGAAAAAGTTTCCGGTCTCAGGCGGTAAGTCCGCGCTGCTTCAGACGGACGATCTTGAAGAAGCCGTTCGGAAAGACCGGCAGGATATCGGCAGGCGCGAAATTACCGCGGCGCTCGGCCCAGGCGAGGATGCGGTGAATGCGGAAGGCGGAGGACCAGCCGATGTGGCGCACCAGCGGCGCCACCGCCGTCTCGATCGCGCCCTGCAGACCGGCGCCGTCGCCAAGCTTGCTGGCAAGGATGATCTCGCCGCCCGGCCTGAGCACTCTCGCGCATTCGTCAAGCGCCCGTTCGGGCTCGGGGATGAGCGTGATGACGAAGGGCAGGCAGACCGCATCGAAAGACCGGTCGGCAAAGGTAAGCGCATGGGCATCCATCACATCAAGCGCCCGCACATGCTGCAGCTTCTCGCGTTTCGCCTTTTCACGCGCCCGCGCGATCATGTGTTCGGAAATGTCGATGCCGGTTACCCGGCAGTGGCGCGGGTAATGCCCGAGCGTCAGGCCGGTGCCGACGCCGATTTCCAGAATATCGGTGCCGGCTGCGGCCGCGAGTGCAGCAAGCTTGCGGTGGCCATCGCGCAGGATGCCGCGATAGACGCGGTCATAGACCGGCGCCCAACGCTGATAGATTTTTTGCTGATCTTCCGCCCTGCTGCGAAGCTCTGACATGCCGGCACCTCCCTACAGCGCCGCACGTCTTTTCGGACGCGCAAAGGGCGCTGTAACACTTTGAATTGCTGCATAATTTTGCCCCTAAACCAATTCTGCTTTAGGGAATTATGCAGTCGCAAGCCCAGGAAAAGTGGAAAGCGGTTCCCCAGGAATTGCATCTAATAAAAAGATTTGAGCGGTTCTGTGCTTCTCTCAAAAGCTGAACCGCTCTAAAGCCCAGCCTCTCAACTCCTAAGGGTAGGTTCCGGTTCCCGGCGAAATGTGACCCAAGGCACAGATCCACACCGGGGGGCACTTTGGGCGACCCCGCTACAGCCTATTTTGCCGGCATCAGCCCAAGCTGTTTGGCGTCCAGTTCGCTGCCGATCTCGACGGTTTTCTTTTGCTTGTCGTAGACGCAGATCTGGGCGATCAGCCCCTTGGCGCCCTTCGGCTTGCCTGTCACCAGGGCAAGCCCGTAATGCGAGCTGCCGAACGGATCAACCGTGGTGCTGGGCTTCTCGATCGTGACCGCTGCCTTATTGCATTTGGCCTCGACGTCGGCGGCGAGCTGCTTCCAGGCGTCATCGGAGGAGGCATGCGCCGTACCTGCCAGGCAAAGCAGGACGGCGGCAGTGAGAGGCTGGATTATATTCCTGTTCATATCGGGTCTCCGTTGATCTCCATAACAGGCAAAGCGGTTTTCGGGGCGGGCATTCCCATTGATTTGCCCAAGCGATTTCTACGCGCGACTCCAACCCTGTAACTGAGGCAAATTTTCCTCCGGCCGGTCGTTTTTTGATAATTCGCCGGTTGCCTCTCCCCCTTTCCGCTCCTATGTTCCGCCTCACCTGCCGAGACGCAATCAATTGCCAAGAGGAGATCTGACATGGCTTTCGAATTGCCTGAACTTCCCTATGATTACGAAGCGCTTGCTCCCTTCATGTCGAAGGAAACGCTGGAGTTCCACCACGACAAGCACCATAAGGCCTATGTCGACAACGGCAACAAGCTCGCCGCCGAAGCCGGTCTTTCGGACCTCTCGCTCGAAGACGTCGTCAAGAAGTCCTTCGGCACCAATGCCGGCCTCTTCAACAACGCGGCCCAGCACTACAACCACATCCATTTCTGGAAGTGGATGAAGAAGGGCGGCGGCGGCAACAAGCTGCCGGGCAAACTCGAAGCGGCCTTTACCTCCGATCTCGGCGGCTATGACAAGTTCAAGGCCGATTTCGCCAATGCCGGCGCCACCCAGTTCGGCTCCGGCTGGGCCTGGGTTTCCGTCAAGAACGGCAAGCTCGAAATCTCCAAGACCCCGAACGGCGAAAACCCGCTGGTTCACGGCGCCACCCCGATCCTCGGCGTCGACGTCTGGGAACACTCCTATTACATCGACTATCGCAACGCCCGCCCGAAATATCTCGAAGCCTTCGTCGATAGCCTGATCAACTGGGACTACGTCCTGGAACGCTACGAAGAAGCCACGAAGTAAGCGGCACCAGACCAGCCGCCATGGCGGCGATGTCGTCCGCCTCTTCGAATTTGACACCCGGCGCCTCAAACGCCGGGTGTTTCGTTTTCACACGAAGCCGTCACATCCCTGTCACCAGCCGCTCCTAATCACGCCCCATGTCTTCCTCTGCGTCTCCCTTGTTCCGCTTCGGCGTCATCGCCGACCCGCAATATGCCGCGATCGCGCCGCATGTGGCGATGGATCGCTATTACGCCAACAGTCTCGCCAAGGTCGCCGCGGCGATCGAGGTGTTCAACGGCTGGGAATTGAGCTTCGTCATGACGCTCGGCGATGTCATCGACCGCAGCTTTTCAAGCTTCGACGATATCCTGCCGGTCTATGACAAGCTCAGGCACGAGGCGCTCTTCCTGCTCGGCAACCACGATTTCTCGGTCTCTGCAGGACACTTGTCCGAAGTCGCCGCGCGCCTCGGCATGCCATCGCCCTATTATAGCTTCTTGCGTCACGGCTGGCGCTTTATCGTGCTCGACGGCAACGAGGTCAGCATCTTCGCGCCGCCCGAAGGCCATCATCATCGTGCGCTTGCCGCTGAGATGCTGGCGGAGCTGCAGGCTAAGGGTGCCAGGAATGCCCATCGCTGGAATGCCGCGCTGAGCGACGAACAATTCGCCTGGCTTGGCGATGAAATCGCAAAAGCGGCCGAGGCCGCCGAAAAGGTGATGGTCATGAATCACTATCCCATTCATCCGCCCAGTGAGCACGGCATGTGGGACAGCGAGCGCATCGTCGAGCTGCTTGCCTCCAGCAGCAATGTCGTTGCCTATCTCAACGGCCACGACCACGTCGGCAATTACGGCATGGCCGGCGCCTGTCACTTCGTCAATTTCAAGGGCGTGGTCGACACCGAGACGGAAAACGCTTTCGCGATCGTCGAGGTTTATACAGACCGCATCGAAATCCGCGGCTTCGGCCGCGAGGTGAGCCGCACGCTGGCTTACTAGTTGCGAAACAGCGCGAACCCGAGCGTGTCGATGATCGACCGAACGGCTGATATCAGGCAGGCACAGCCTTCTCCGTCCAGCCGCTGGTCCAAAGCTCCCGCAGCCGGTCGCCGTCGCCCTTGAAGAAATCCTCGCTCGTTGCGCAGCGCTCCACCCGGTCGCTGCGGAAATTGCGGATCGCCTGGCGCAGCTCGCACCAGGCGACGATATTGGCGGTCTGCGAATAATAGATCAGCGCGACCGGCCGGATCGTCCGCTCGCTGGCGCGGCCGAGTTCGTCGCGGTAGCCGAGCATCAGCTTGCGTTCGTCGCGGATCGCGCGGCGCACGATCGCCAGGTCGAAGCCGGCCGGCTGCGCAATCGAGCCCCAGGCGTAAAGCGCCTTGTTGTCCATCGCCTGGCGTAGGGGCGCCGGCACCGCGCCGGCAATCTTCTGGTTGACCCGGCGCGCGGCCTGCTTCAGCTCCTCGTCCGCCGTCCGTTCGAGCAGCGCCAGCGACAGAACGATCGCCTCCATCTCCTCGATCGAAAACATCAGCGGCGGCAGGTCGAAACCCGGCCGCATGATGTAGCCGATGCCGCGCCCGCCTTCGATCGGCACCCGCATCGCCTGAAGGGCGGCGATGTCGCGATAGATCGAGCGCACGGTCACCTCGAGCGTCTCGGCCATCGTCGCTGCTGTCATCGGCTTTCTTGCCAGCCTGAGGATCTGAATGATCTCGAAAAGCCGCGAGGCCTTGCGCATTTTTGCCTCTCCCATCCGCCACGCTCCTGACAATACACTGTCAGTTGGGTTCCCGTATAGAGCCGACTATCGGATTGAAATCAATCAGGGTCTTTCAAAACGGCTCGCAGAACTCAAGGCGGTAACTGACATGAACTACCACGAAAACCTCTGGCTCTTCTTCACCCTTCTCTTTGGCATCATCATCGTGCCGGGTATGGACATGCTCTTCGTGCTCGCCAATTCGCTGACCGGCGGCGTCAAACGCGGGCTGGCGGCGACCGGCGGCATCATGGCCGGCGGCGCCGTGCATTCGGCCTATGGCGCAGCCGGCGTCGGCGTGCTCGTCACCATGCTGCCGCAGCTTTTCAACGTGCTGCTCTTTGCCGGCGTCGCCTACATGATCTGGATCGGCATTTCGCTGATCCGCAGTTCGATCACCGTCGAGGCGGTTGGCCCGGGAACGGCGCACTCCGGCTGGCGCGCCTTCCGCCAGGGCGCCGTCACCTGTCTCGTCAATCCGAAGGCCTATATCTTCATGTTTGCCGTCTACCCGCAGTTCCTCAGACCGGAACATGGCCCGATCTGGATGCAGGGGCTGATCATGGGCGTCATGACTGTCGTCACCCAGTTTGCCATCTACGGCACGCTGGCGATGACGGCCGGCCGCAGCCGCGACCTGCTCGTCGCCAACCCTGACGTCACGGCCTTTGTCGGCCGCTTCGCCGGACTGCTGCTGGTTGTCGTCTCCGCCTTCAGCCTCTGGCAGGGGTGGAAAAGCGCTTGAGCGCCACTGCATGTCGCCCGGAAGTGTGCAGCGGTTCCGGGATAACGACATGCATAAAAGCAGAGAACGGCCTATCACATTGTTTTTATGATGCTCCGGCAAAACGTGACTGCCAGGACGCATGGATTTTGTCATGCTCCCGGTGCAGATTGGCCTCCGGCCAGTTGGCCGAGGAGAAATGGAGAGGAATATGAATTGGAAAGCAGTAGCTGCCGCCGCAGCGATGGCCGGCATAGCCTTAGGTTCGGTGACCGCCGCCGACGGTACTCATGATTCGCGCATTGCGCTGATGAAGCAGATCGGCGGTTCGGCCGGCGCCCTGGCAGCCATCGCCAAGGGCACCAAGCCCTATGACGCCGAGGCGGTGAAGGCGGCGCTGACCACCATCGCCGCAACGGCCAAGGTCTTCCCCGACCAGTTCAAGCCGGGCACGGAGACCGGCGACGAAGAGGCGAGCCCGAAGATCTGGGAAAACATGGATGACTTCAAGGCGCGCGCCGCCAAGCTCTCCACCGACGCCGAAACCGCGCTGGCTCAGCTTCCGGCCGATGCAGCCGCCGTCGGCGCCACGGTCAACACGCTCGGCGCCAATTGCGGCGGCTGTCACAAGGCCTATCRCATCAAGGATTGATAGGCCGTTTGATCTGGAACTTGATACGCGACCCGCGCCGGCCTTGCCGCCGGCGCGGATCACCTTATTCTCCGCCCGTGTGGGCTGGTCGCAGAACCGCTCCAAGCAGGAAAATCTCGGTAAAGGGGAGGCGGAGCATGGTCCGCAGGTTCATCCGGTTACTGCTCTGTCTGATCGGCGTCGCCGTGCTTGGCGGCGGCGCCTTCTATCTCGTCACCGCACCCGATCCGCTGCCGGAGAGCCGTTGGGCCGGTCTCGGCGCGCCGGACCCGGCGAACGGTCAGATGGTTTTCTGGGCGGGCGGCTGTGTCAGCTGTCATGCAGCACCGGGTTCCGAAGGCGATGCAAAGCTGACGCTTGCAGGCGGCCTGGCGCTGAAGAGCCCTTTCGGCACCTTCCACGTGCCGAACATCTCACCCGATGAAAAGGCCGGCATCGGCGCCTGGACGCTCGCCGAATTCGGCAACGCGATGAAGCGCGGCGTCGGCCCGGGTGGCGAGCACCTCTACCCGTCCTTTCCCTACAGCTCCTATTCCCGCATGAGCGATAAGGACGTCAACGATCTCTTCGCCTTCCTGAAGACCCTGCCGAAGAGCGCAAATGTCGCGCCACAGCATGAGCTGCCGTTCCCCTTCAACATCCGGCTGGCGCTCGGCGGCTGGAAATTCCTCTATTTCAGCGACCAACCGCGCGTCGCGCTCGCCAAGAGCGACGACAAGATCAAGCGCGGGCAATATCTCGTCGAAGGCCCCGGTCATTGCGGCGAATGCCATACGCCGCGCGATGCGCTGGGCGGCTTCCAGGCGGATCAGTGGCTCGCCGGCGCCCCCAATCCGGAAGGCAAGGGCCGCATACCGGATATCACCCCGGCCTCCAAGAGCATCGGCGGCTGGAGCGAGGCCGATATCGCCAGCTACCTCGAAACCGGCTTCACCCCCGATTTCGATTCCGTCGGCGGCTCTATGGTCGATGTGCAGCAGAACATCGCCCATCTGCCGGCCGCCGACCGCGAGGCGATCGCCGCCTATCTGAAGGCCGTGCCGGGACGCTAAAGCATGTTGCGCAAAACTGCGCAGCGGTTTTGCGGCAACGACATGCGTAAAAACAAAGATCCAAAGCGCGTCGCATGAATCAAGTTTGATGCGACGCGCTTTAAGTGCGGTTGTGCCTGGCACCTTCGCAAGGTCCCACGCCTGCTTATAGGGAGGTGGGACCTGGCATCAGATCATAGGGATGGCGCCAGCCGGGCATCTTGCTGATACGATCTTTCCAGGCTGTGATAGCCGGGAAGGCGCTGTGATCTATCCCGGTTTCCTCCGGCATGAAGACGTAGCCCGCCAGAGAGAGGTCTGCGATCGTCAGTCGGTCGCCGACCATGAAGGCCTGGTGCGCCAGATGTTCGTCAACAATGGCATAGGCAGCTTTGGCCCTCAGTCTCAAAAACTCGACGACGGGCGTCTCGCCGCTCTTCTGAAGGCCATACATGAACCTCAGCGTTGCGTAGTAGCTCGTGAATTTATGGTTGTCGAAAAGAATCCAACGCATGATGTCACGCCGTTCTTCGACCGTCTGCGCCCCAAAGTGGCCTGTCACCTCTGACAAGTAGTCCAGGATGATCCCCGATTGGCTGATTTTCGTTTGCCCATGTTCGAGCACAGGCGCCTCGCCCTGTTCGTTTATGGTTTTTCGCCATTGTTCGGTTCGCGTTTCGCCGCCCAGATAATCAACGAAAATGCTTTCCCACTCGATGCCGGCAAGCGCAAAGAACAGCGCGACCTTGTAAGAATTCCCCGACAGAGCGAAACAATGGAGTTTGAAATCAGGCATGAAAGCTCCTTATGCAATTCGACAAAGCATGTCGCGCAATACTGTGCAGCCGTTTTGATGCGTTGAGCTTCGGCTCTTGCGAAAGCCGAACCTTCGAGCCGGTCACCCTAAGCGATCGACTGCATATAGCGCATGCCGGTCACCGGACGCGGGGTGAAATCCAGCTGTTCGTAGAAGCGGTGCGCCAGCACGTTTCCGGTGGCGGCGCTGACGGAGAGGTAGCCGCAGCCGGCATTGCGGGCGGTCTCGCGCGCCCGGTCGACGAGCAACTGGCCGGTGCCGTGACCGCGATGGCCGTCACGCACGAAGAGGTGGTGCAGGTCCATGCCGCGCTTGCCTTCCTGCGCCCTGTAGAGCGGCACGAGAATGGCGTAGCCGATCAGCCCTCCGCCGGTCTCGGCGACGAGCGCATTAATCCAGGGCAGCGGGCCGAAGAGGTCGCGCTCCAGCTGCTCCGCCGTCGTGCCTGCCGAATCGCCGTGATGGGCGGCAAGCAGGGCGATCATCTCGTTGAGTTCGGGCAGGTCGCGCGGCTTGGCGGCGCGGATCGTCACCACCGATGGGCGCATCAGTGAAATTTCGCTGTCTTCGATTTCGGTCATGGTCTTCGCGTCCTTTGATATTCTGCCGTCAGGACGCTGCCGATACAACAAAGCCGCCTGACGGCGGCTTGTTGACAATATGATCTTGTCCGGCCGCCCTTTACAGGTACAGCCAAAAATACGAGCGGCTCTGGTGCGCGTTTTTGATCATGGATCATAGATCGTCGGAAATGCGGGCTTTGTCAATGGCGGATCGGAGCCCATCACAGGCATTGAGCCCTGGCCTCACTCTTGATAGTATACCCCCCTATGCTATATGAGGACCCATCATGTCCCACACCACCCTGCAGAAAAAGAAGCTCGTCGCCCGCATCAGCCGCTTGAAGGGGCAGATGGAGGCGGTCGAGCGCGCCCTCGAGTCTGAGCGCCCTTGCGGCGAGATCCTGCAACTGCTCGCCTCCGTCCGCGGCGCGCTGACCGGGCTGACCGGCGAGGTGCTCGACGATCATCTGCGTGAGCACGTGCTGAATGCCGCCGACGATGCGGCAAGGGCGGAGGCGGTCGAGGACATATCGGAAGTGTTGAGAACCTATATGCGCTAGAGCAATTCCAGGAAAAGTGTGAAGCGATTTTCCCAGGCAAAGCGCGAAGCGATTTTGCCGGGAATTGCGTAAAAAACAAAAGCTTAGAGCGGTTTTGCGTTTTCATGAAACGCTGAAGCGCTGAACCGCTCTAAGCGCGATGACGAAGGAGCCTGTCATGAGTGTGGGAAGCGACAAAGCTGGAATCAATGCCCTGGAACATGATCATGTCTTCCTCGGCGCCGATCATACGCGCAACGAGCGGCGCATCTGGCTGGTGATCGCGCTGACGGCAGTGATGATGGTGGCGGAAATCGCCGCCGGCACCGTCTACGGCTCCATGGCCCTGGTCGCCGATGGCTGGCACATGTCGACCCATGCCAGTGCGCTGCTGATTTCGGCGCTCGCCTATCTCTTCGCCCGCCGGCAGGCACGCAATCCGCGTTTMACCTTCGGCACCGGCAAGCTCGGCGATCTCGCCGGCTTCGCCAGCGCTATCATCCTTGCCCTGATCGCCCTGCTGATGGCCTGGGAAAGCCTGCTGCGCCTTTCCAATCCCGTGCCGATCGGTTTTGCCCAGGCGATCGCCGTGGCGGTGATCGGCCTTGCCGTCAATCTGGCCAGCGCCTGGCTGCTGGCCGGCGGCGGCCATGTCGCGCATGGCGATCATGCGCACCATCATCATGGGCATGGCCATCACGCGCATCACAGTCATGGCAACCACGCCCATCCCGCGCATGGACATCGTCCGCACGGTCATGGCGACCATGCCCATCACGCAAAGACCGGCGACAACAATATCCGCGCCGCCTATCTGCATGTCATCGCCGATGCTTTGACCTCCGTGCTCGCCATCGCGGCGCTGACGCTCGGCAGCCTTTATGGCTGGCTCTGGCTCGATCCCCTGATGGGCATCGTCGGCGGTTTGGTGATCGCCAATTGGTCGTGGAGCCTGATGAAATCCTCCGGCGTCGTCCTGCTCGATGTCATTTCCGAAGGCGAGACGCTGCCGGCGGAGATCCGCGGCGCCATCGAGACGGAGGACGACCGGATCACCGATCTGCATGTCTGGCAGGTCGGCCCCGGCCATCATGCCGCAATTGTTGCCGTCCTTACCTCGAAGCCGCGCGATCCGGCCTTCTACAAGGGCAGGCTTTCGGCGTTGGAGGAATTGTCGCATGTAACGGTCGAGGTTACGCGCGCGGCGTGATCGGCGCGATCGGACGACAAAGGTCGCTCGACGGACGATTAACATCACCTTGGGGACGAGATGCCGCCGCAATCTCGCCTTAGCTCTGTCCTCCCGATTTGCCGGAGGATTTCATGGATCTCAGTCTAACCCGCCGCATGCTGATAGGCGCGGCATTGTGCCTGCCTGCGATGGGCTTGCCCGCGCTGGCGATTCCCGCCAATGCCCAGGAGGGGGCCAAGGAGAGTGCCGAGGAGGGCGACGACAACATCGAGCGCCGCCTTGCTGCGCTGGAAAAACGCACCGGCGGCCGCCTCGGCGTCTCGGTGCTCGACACTGAGACGAGCATCTCTTTCGGCTATCGCGGCAGCGAGGCCTTTCCGATGTGCAGTACCTTCAAGGCGCTGGCCGCCGCTTTCGTGCTTGCCCGTGCTGACAAGGGCGAGGAGAACCTCGATCGGCGGGTGACCTACGGCAAGGACAAGCTCGTCGATTATTCGCCGCTCAGCGAAAAACACGCCGGCACCGATGGCATGACCATTGCCGAACTCTGCGAGGCGGCGGTGACCGTCAGCGACAACACGGCCGGCAATCTGCTGCTCGAAAGTTTTGGCGGTCCGGCGGCGCTGACCGAATGGCTGCGCTCGATCGGTGACGGCACGACCCGCCTCGACCGCTCCGAACCGACGCTGAACGAGGGCCGAAAGGACGATCCGCGCGACACGACGACCCCGGATGCGATGCTCGACACGCTCGGCAATCTGACGCTCGGCTCGGTCCTCACTGAGGCCTCCTGCGACAGGCTGATCGCCTGGCTGGTGGCGAGCACGACAGGCAAGGAGCGGCTGCGGGCCGGCCTGCCGGCCGATTGGAAGGTCGGCGACAAGACCGGCACCGGGCCGAATGGCTCTCTCGGCGATATCGCTGTGATCTGGCCGCCGGATCGCGGTCCGATCGTCGCAGCCGTTTATATCAGTGAGACGACCGTGCCGGTGAAGGAACTCAACCCGGTCTTTGCCGAAGTCGGCCGCATGATCGTCGACATGGTGTGAATCATGAAAAATGCGGCGGAGAAGGCTCTCCGCCGCACCTCGGGTCAGGTTTTCCTGTGGCTCAGGCGGCGGTGATATCGTCTGCCGTCTTGGTGCCGTCATCCTCGATACCGGCCATCTCGCGCTTGATCTGCTCGGTGATTTCCTTCTCGATTGCGGCGCGTTGGTCGGCCGGCATGGCGGCCAGATCGGCCTCGGTCAGATCGTGCTGCTCGAGATAGCGGGCGCGGATATATTCCGCCGGCGTCATGTTGCCCCATTTGGAGAATTCGTCGACCAGGGCGGCATGCGCCGCACTCGCCGCCACTTCATCGTCGGAAGGCTGATTGATGTAGGGGCCTTCGCTGCTTTGCAGGGCCCACATGGTATTGGCGATCGAAGGCGGCGTGCTGCTGGGCTCGAGACCGGGCGCGGTATTGCGCGCAGTGCTGTCGAAGTCCGTCGTTTGCTGATTCTTGGATTTGGCCGACTGATCGAAAAGACCGCCGACCCCGTTATAATTGCGAATATTGCTAGAGATTTCCATAAAAACTCTCCCCGAAAAACGGGGAGAGAATGGCGATGCAACCATGCCTAGAGCTTGCGCCGCCTCCTTCTCGTGAGGAGAAGGGGCGCTCCCATCAAGGCAGCGTATAGGCGATCACGTAATCGCCGGGCGTGGTGCCGACCGAGCCGTGGCCGCCGGCGACCATGACGACATATTGCTTGTTATCATCAGTCTCATAGGTCATCGGCGTCGCCTGGCCGCCGGCGGGAAGCCGCGCCTGCCAGAGCTCTCGGCCATTCGTCACGTCATAGGCGCGCAGGTAGTTGTCGACCGCAGCCCCCAGGAAGGCGACGCCGCCCTTGGTCAGCATCGGTCCACCGATGCCGGGTACGCCCACCTTGAAGGGCAGGGGCAATGGCGTCATGTCGCGCACGGTGCCGTTCTTGTGCATATAGGCAATCTTGCCGGTGCGCAGGTCAACGCCCGCGACATAGCCCCATGGCGGCGCCTGGCAGGGGATTTTGAGCAGCCCGAGGAAGGGACCCATGAACACGCCGTAAGGCGCGCCGTCATTGCGGTTGAGCCCCTGTTCGCTGCCCTTCTCGTCCTGGCCTCTCGGCGGAATATCGGCGGCCGGCACCAGGCGCGAGGTGAAGGCGAGATAGGTCGGCATGCCGAACATGATCTGCCGCTCCGGATCCACCGCCACGCTGCCCCAGTTGAAGGTGCCGAAATTGCCGGGATAGACGATCGTCCCTTTGAGCGAAGGCGGCGTATAGCGGCCCTCATAGTAGTAGCGGTGGAAGTCGATGCGGCAGGCGAGCTGGTCGAACAGCGACACGCCCCACATGTCCTTTTCCTGAAGCGGCTCCGGCGAGAAGGTGAGGTCCGAGATCGGCTGCGTCGGCGAAGTATGATCGCCGGAGACCGCACCACCCGGCGCCGGGATTTCCTTGACCGGGATGATCGGCTCGCCGCTGCGCCGGTCGAGCACATAGAGATCGCCCTGCTTGGTCGGGCCGACCAGGGCCGGAACCACGGTGCCGTCCTGCTTCGTCAGGTCGATCAGCGCCGGCTGGGCCGGGACGTCCATGTCCCAGAGATCGTGATGCACCGTCTGGCGCACCCATCGCAACTGGCCGGTGGCGATATCGAGCGCGACGATCGAGGAGGAGAATTTCTCGACATTGTCGCTGCGGTTGATGCCGAGCTGGTCGGGCACCTGGTTGCCGAGCGGGATATAGACCATGCCGAGTGTCTCGTCGACGCTGAAGACCGACCAGCTGTTCGGCGAGTTGGTCGTATAGGTCTGGCCCTCGGTGATCGGCGTCGTCACGTCGGGATTGCCGGAATCCCAGTTCCAGACCAATGCGCCGGTATTGATGTCGAAGGCGCGGATGACGCCGGATTGTTCCTCAGTCGAATAGTTGTCGTTCACCGCCCCACCGACGATGATCTTGCCCGCCACCGCGACCGGCGGCGAGGTGGAATAGTAATAGCCGGCCGGATTGTAGCGCATGCCGGTTTCCAAATGCAGCACGCCCTGGTCGGCAAAGCTGGTGCAGACCTTCCCGTCTGCCGCATCGAGCGCGATCAGCCGGGCATCGGATGTCGGCAGGTAGACGCGTTCGGCGCAGGGCTGGCCGGCGGCAACGGTTGGATCGGCATAATAGGTGACGCCACGGCAGGTCTGATGCTGCCGGTCGGGGTTCATGCCGGAGTTGGCGTCGTATTTCCATTTCTCCTTGCCGGTCTTGGCGTCGAGCGCGATCGCCCAGTTGTGCGGCGTGCAGAGATAGAGCGTGTCCTTCACCTTGAGCGGCGTCACCTGATAGGTCGTCTCGCTGATATCCTCCGGCCGTTTGACGTCGCCGGTCTGGTATCGCCACGCTTCCTTGAGAGTGGAAACATTCTGGGCTGTGATCTGGTCGAGCGGCGAATAGCGCTGGCCGAAAGGCGTGCGGCCATATTGATGCCATTCGCCATCCGGCACGCTGCCCCCGAAGGCGGGATTGGCGGCGACCATGTCCTTGGGCAGTTCGCCGGCAAGATCATGCGGGTCAGTCGTCATCGAATAAAGGGCGACGAGGATGGCGAGGATGACAGGCACGGCGAGCGGCCAGGGGTTGGCGGCGTAGGTGATGCCCGTCGGGCTGCGCAGGCCGAGCGGCCGGCGGATCCATGGTGTCAGCAGCCAGAGCCCGAGCAGGATGATCATGCCGCCGCGCGGGCCGAGCTGCCACCAGTCGAAGCCAACCTCCCAGATCGCCCAGGCGAGTGCTGCGACGACGAGCACCGCATAGACCCAGAGCGCCACCGCCTTGCGCATCAGAAGCAGACCGGCGGTAATCACGAACATCAGCCCGGCAAACAGATAGAAGACGCTGCCGCCGAGCGTGACGAGCCAGAGCCCGCCACCGCCGAGTGCCAGCCCGATGATGATGAAGAAGATGGAGGTGACGATGATCGCCATAAGGCAGTCTCCCGCTGAGGTTAGCCGGGGTGAAGGATCGGCGGAAAAGCCCCGCCGATCAGGCAGATAGCGCGAGGCAGATGCCTTTCAACGGCCACATTTGCCGCAGGGCGCGGATGCACCGAACGGCGCGTCAGGCCGGATGGAAGCGGATCGCTGTGGCGCAAATGTCCCACCAAAACGGGCGAGAGCGCTCGTTACGTTCCGCAGAAGGTCGCAAGCACCCGTTCGTCCGGCTTCGGTGGCTCCCTATAAGCGGCAAAGCCTGGCTGATCCTCATAGGGTTTCGAAAGCACGCTCAGCAGCGCCTCGAACAGCGAGAAATCCCCGTCCTCGACGGCAGCCTTGATCGCCTGTTCGACCCGGTGATTGCGCGGAATGAAGGCCGGATTGACGCCGCGCATGGCAATGGTGCGCTCAGTGGCCGTCTGCGGATCGCGGGACAATCTCTCGCGCCACTGCGTGAGCCAGGGGCCGCAGGCATCCGCTTCGCGGAAACTTGCCGCAAATGCGGGCGCTGCGACGTCATCGCCGGCAAGATCCGATAGCCGCCGGAAGGTCAGGGTGAAATCGGCGCCCTGCGCCTGCATCAGTGACAGCAGCGCCTGCACCAGTTCGAGATCGCCGTCCTCTTCACCGGCAAGGCCGATCTTTTCGCGCATGCCGGCCAGCCAATGCGCCTGGAACCGTTCGCCGTAACTCTTTATCACCACATTGGCCTTGTCGACCGCGCTGTCGGGCTCGGCGTCGATCAGCGGCAGCAGCGTTTCGCCGAGCCTTGCGAGGTTCCATTGGCCGATGCCGGGCTGGTTGGCATAGGCGTAACGGCCATGCTGGTCGATCGACGAGAAGACGGTCGCCGGATCATAGGTATCCATGAAGGCGCAGGGGCCGAAATCGATCGTCTCGCCGGAGACGGTCATATTATCCGTGTTCATCACGCCATGGATGAAGCCCACATGCAGCCAGCGGGCAATCAGCGCCGCCTGGCGTTCGGAGACCGCTTCGAAGAGCGAGAGATAGGGGGTTTCAGCCTCTTTCAATGCGGGATAGTGCCGGTCGATCACATAGTCGGCCAGAGCCCGCACGCCGTCGGTATCGCCCCTGGCCGCGAAGTACTGGAACGTGCCGACTCTGACATGGCTGGCCGCGACGCGGGTGAAGACCGCGCCCGGCAGCACCTCTTCGCGATAAACCGGCTCGCCTGTCGTCACCGCCGCCAGCGCCCGCGTGGCGGGAATGCCGAGCGCAAACATTGCCTCGCTGATGATATATTCGCGCAAGACCGGCCCGATTGCCGCCCGCCCGTCGCCGCGGCGCGAAAAAGGCGTCGGTCCGGCGCCCTTCAGCTGGATATCGTAGCGCTTGCCGCTGCGGTCGACGACCTCGCCGAGAAGGATCGCCCGCCCATCACCGAGCTGCGGCGAGAAGCCGCCGAACTGATGCCCGGCATAGGCCATCGCCAGCGGTTCGGCCCCTTCGGGAAGGAGATTTCCGGAAAAGATCGCCGCGCCATCGCGGCGCAAGGCCTCGACGTCAAGCCCGAGCTCGGTGGCAAGCGGCTCGTTGAGCTTGATCAGCCAGGGCTCCGCCACCGCAGTCGGCGCTTGCGCCGCAAAGAAGTGCGGCGGCAAACCGACATAGCTGTTGTCGAACGGAAAGGCCGCACCGGGCCGATTTTGCTGCAGGGCGGAGGTCATAGTTCATAGGTAGGGTTGGCTTGCCTGCCGCGCAAGCCGGTTCTGCCGCCTGTCTGATCTGCAACGGGTTGCAGACGCTGCATCGCGTCGATCGTCGATTGGCGGACGCTTATCGCCGTGATCGCAAAATCGCTTCTGCAGCCTCGACGAARCCAACTCCGCCCGGTCCATCTGTGATCCATACCGGTGGTGTAGGCATCTCAGGGAGATAGTCGACAACCGTGCTCACGCCCACCGTATGCCGGAAGAAACTGAACATTGGCGCATCGTTGGTCGAGTCACCCGCATAGAGCACCGCGTCGCGATCGGTCTCGACATCCAGATCATAGGCCTGCTTGAGTATCCTCTTGGCCATCGAGAGCTTGTTGTATCCGCCGAGCCAAGCGAGAAGCCAAAGATTGTTGACTGTTACATCAGCGCCTGCCGCGGCCAATCTGGCAAGGATTGTTTCTCGCAAATCCGAATCTTCTGGTTTGGCGAAAGCAAGGCTGGTCATGCGAAAGGGGTGATCTTCCGCCAGTTGCGCCCTCGGCAAGGCCACTCGGATTTCTTCCTCAATCGCACGCAGTCGCCGTGTAACATCCTCGCGATCCGCGTCAGAATGCCAGAACGAGCGCTTGGTGCCGTGCCCATTTGCATTGCGCCGAAAATAGAAGCCGCCGTTCTCGCCAATGACTCCATCGACCGGCCACATTCGCGCCATCTGATCGCACCATCCAGCAGGAGCTGCGGTCACCGGAATGACGATCACGCCGGATTGCTGGAGACGTTCCAACGCAGTGTAAGTGGCGGCAGCAAGCCGGCCGCGATAGGTCAACGTCTCATCCATGTCGGTAAGGACAAAACGCACGCTCTTAAATTCAAAGGCGCTTGCTGTATTCAGGGGCTTCATTGTCAGTTCTTTCCTCGTCAGACGGTAAAGCTGCCTATCACGCACTTGATCCGGCAAGCATGGATCGCAGGTCATTGACTTGATTCATCGGGGCACCTCCGTTGCTCAGAAAACCAGCGGTGATGGACTCACCGTCCGCCCGTCGCTTCTTCACCCCTAAGACCTCACGAAGAACAGACCCATGCAAGGAATCGTGATCTGCCTTTACCTCTCGTCAAAGCAGCTTTGCCATAAACGACATAGCGCCGCCATGATCGCAGGCGTATAGCAAATCGTCTCCCCTTGGCTTCGCGCCATGTCATCCCCCGCGGCCTTGCTGCCTTGTGTGCTCCGCCGCGCCACCGCGAGTGATCCCGGACGATGTCGGATCAGATTTACCAGGCGCCGATGGTTCGGCGCGCCACACCCAATTTCCGGGTGATCGCGATGATTGTCGCGAGTGCGATGCTGATGGAAAATATCGATGCGACCGTGCTTGCGACCGCGCTGCCGACCATGGCACGTGATTTCGGGGTCAGCGCCCCGGCCATGTCGATCGCCTTGACCTCCTATCTCTTGAGCCTTGCGATCTTCATTCCGGCAAGTGGCCGGATGGCCGATAGTTTCGGCTCCCGCACCGTTTTCCGCTCGGCCATCGCCGTCTTCGTCGTCGGCTCCATCCTCTGTGCCCTGGCGCCGACGCTGTCCTTCCTGGTGCTGGCGCGGCTGCTGCAGGGCATCGGCGGCGCGATGATGATGCCGGTCGGGCGCCTGGTGCTGATGCGCAGCGTCGACCGCAAGGATATGGTCAGCGCCATGTCCTGGCTGCTCGTGCCGGCGCTGATCGGCCCGATCGTCGGCCCGCCGCTCGGCGGCTTCATCGTCACTTATCTCGACTGGCGCTGGATCTTTTATATCAATGTGCCGATCGGCATCATTGGCATGATCTTCGTCTCGATCTACATCGACGAGGTCAAGGGCAAGGCAGGCGGTCCGTTCGATACGATCGGCTTCATTCTTTCCGGCGTCTCGCTCGGCTCGCTGCTCTTCGGCTTCGAAATGTCGAGCCATGAGGGCGAGGGTGCGTTTTCGATCTTCCTGATCGCACTTGGCCTGCTCTTCGGCATCGCCTATCTCAGACATGCCCGCAAGCACCCGTCGCCGATCATGGATTTCTCGCTGATGAAGGTGCCGAGCTTTGGCACGTCGGTCATTGCCGGTTCGCTGACGCGCATCACGCAAGGAGCGCAGCCCTTCCTGCTGCCGCTGCTCTTCCAGATCGGCTTCGGCCTGTCTGCCGCCGCGGCCGGCCAGATCATCATCGCGACCGCGCTTGGCGCTCTCGCCATGAAGCCGATGGCGAAATTTGTCTTCCGCCGGCTGGGCTTCCGCAGGAGCCTCATCCTCAACGGCATCCTCGGGACGATCGGCTATGGCCTTTGTGCCGCCTTCCGGCCGGACTGGCCGATGCCGCTGGTCTTTGTCGTCCTGGTGCTCAGCGCCTTCTTCCTGTCGTTCCAGTTCACCGCCTATAACACCATTGCCTATGACGAGATCAGCAAGGAGCGGATGAGCTCGGCCACGAGCTTCTACACCACCTTCCAGCAGCTGATGCTGTCGCTCGGCATCTGCATCGGCGCCTTGGCGCTGCACGGCTCCATGGCGTTCAATGGCGCCGAGACGCCGGCCCTTGGCGATTTCTCGGCAGCCTTCATCGTCGTCACGATCATCTCGATCACCGCGACCTTCTGGAACCTGCGCTTCTCGCCGACTGCCGGCGAGGAGATCACCGGCTACAAGGCCAAGCAGACGAAAGGCGCCGTCGCCAAAGGCTGACACCGCCTTTCCCTTCGTCAGAAGCCGACCGGCTCCCGCGGCTGCCTGCGTCGAAAGGGCCGGCCCTCGCGCCGGTCTGCCTCGAGCCCGTAGGTTATCGGG
This sequence comes from Rhizobium sp. P1_E1, assembly GCF_056406015.1. Classification (NCBI taxonomy): domain Bacteria; kingdom Pseudomonadati; phylum Pseudomonadota; class Alphaproteobacteria; order Hyphomicrobiales; family Rhizobiaceae; genus Rhizobium; species Rhizobium sp. P1_E1. The sequence continues at coordinate 61,255 of NZ_JBFUAY010000002.1, forward strand.
CCGGGCAAGCCCCCGAAGGCGAGATCACTATCCCGCAGCGCCACCTCCACGGCTGCCTCAGGCTCGGTGCGCCTCTGCCGTCCCGTGATCACAAGCCACAGATCGTGCCAGCGGCGCTCACGCATCATCGTGCCCCCAATCGTCATTCTCTCCTCCCTCTCAGGTCGTTACGCCGCCTGCGGCAGGCATGCCTCGCAGATCGCCGCGACATGGCGGTGGTCGGTGCCGCAGCAGCCGCCAAGCACGCGCACCGCAGGCATGCGGTCGATGAGCTTGCGGTAGCGGCGGCCGAGATCTTCGGGATCGCCCGCATCCAGCGTTTCGCTATTGTCCAACTGCTCATGGCTCATGGTCGAGGCATTGGCGCGGATGCCGGAAATGCGCTTCACCCAGCCGCTTCCAGGATCGAGCGCTGTTTCGAAATGCGTCGGATGGGCGCAGTTGATCATGTAATAGGCCGGCGCACCGCCGGTCGCCGCATCCGTCGTCTCGATGGCGTCCTGAATGCTGCGGCCCGTCACCAGCCGGCCATCCGTCTCCAGCGTGAAGGAGATGGCCGAGGGCATGCCGAGCGACTGTGCCGCCCGCGCCACGCCGATCGCCTCGTCGATGTTGGTCAGCGTGAAGGCGCTCACCATATCGGCTTCGGTGCCGGCAAAAGTGCCGATCTGGAAGGCGTGGTAGTCTTCCGCTTCGACCGCATCCATGAAGCCTGCCTTGTAGCCGTCGCCGCGCGGGCCGATCGCCCCGCTGATGACGATCGGCTGCTCCGGCCGCTCATAAGCGCTGCGTAAGCCGACGAGCAGGTCGACGGCCTCCTCGTTGACCGCCTTCAGGGCTTCGCTGGTATAGCCGAGCTTCTGTCCCCAGTCCGGATTGGCTCGCCATGTGGCGGTGTCGAGCACGAAGCCCGTGCCGTGCCGCCGGGCGATATCGAGATAGCGGCGATAGTAATTCCGCATGCGCTGCCGCCCGTCTTCGGAAGACAGCAATATGAAGGCGGCGAAATGCGGAAGCTCGATCCCTTCCTGGAAGATCATCGTCGTTTCCATGCCGCCATCGGTAATGAAGGTGCCGCCTTTGAGCTGCGGCAAACCATTTCTGTACTTTGCCATTGTTGAAGCCTCTCCCTCGCGGCGCCCGATTGGCTGCCGTCGATGAATGATGTTCTGGCGCTTAATCGGCTGCCAAACTAGACGACTTGCGGTATACTCCAGGTGGTTTTGGTTTTTGCCGATTGATATCAATTGCTTGCTTCAACCGATGCTGCCGGGGGCGCAAGCAAGCCTGAAGGTGCGGCGCCAAAAACTGTGCCGTCGGTACAGGAGGGGACATGCGAAAGGGCGAGGAAACGCGGACCCGCATCCTCGATGTGGCCGAAGCGGCAGTCTTGCAGAAGGGTTTCGGCGGCACATCCATCGAGGAGCTGATCGCCGAGACCGGCATCACCAAGAGCGGCTTCTTCTATCATTTCAGAGACAAGAACGAGCTCGCCAAGGCGCTGCTCAACCGTTACATCGAAAATGACGAGCGCATCTACGACGAGATCTTCAGCCGCGCGCGCGATCTGGTCGACGATCCGCTGCAGTCCTTCCTGCTCGGCCTGAAGCTGCTGTCCGAATTGCTCTCCGACCTGCCGAACGGCCATCCGGGCTGCCTTGTGGCGGGCATCTGCTATTACGAGCGGCTGTTCGACCGCGAGATACAGGAGATCAACCGGAATGCGGTGCTTGCCTGGCGGCGCCGCTTCGGCCGCATGATCCGGGAAATCGTGGCCGTCTATCCGCTGCGCGAACCCGTCGACGTCGACCAGCTTGCCGACATGGTGTCCTCAGTCCTGGAAGGCGGCATCGTTTTGTCGAAGACGCTGAAGGAGCCGAACACGCTGGCCGAACAGGTGCTGATGCTCCGCACCTTCGTGAAGATGCTCTTCCTGCCGGTGGCGGAGATGCCGAGGGCGTCGAGCGGTTCAGCCTTTCATGGAGGCGCAGAGCCGCACTAGCTTTTTGGGCGTCAGTCCTTGCCTTCCATCGCCGCGGCCATTTCCGCGAGCTTGCGCACGGTGTTGAGATTGCGCGACGTTCCAGTCTTCAGCGCCGGCAGCTTCAGCTTCGAGCGGCCGGAGCCGTTGGGATAATGCACGTAGATTTCCCGGCCGGCGAGTTTCGCCTCCTCGCCGTCGGGCGCCACCATCTTTTCCAGCGCATCGCCGGGCGGCTTTTCGGGCAGGAAGTAGACCAGCAGGAAGTTCGGCTTGGCCTTGGGGAAGGGTGCGTCGGCGGCAAGCTTGTCGAGTTCTTTGCGGCTGCGCACCGTCACGCCTGGGCGTTTGCCCATCGTCTTGCCGAGCGCCTCGTCGAGCCGCTCCTCCACCGTCTTTTCCGCCTCATCCGAGCGGAAAAGCACGTTGCCGCTCTGGATGTAGGTCTTCACGTCGGAAAAGCCGAGGCCTTCGCATATCGCCTTCAGTTCGGCCATCGGCAAAGAGCCGGTGCCGCCGACATTGACGGCGCGGAGCAATGCAACAAAGACCGTCATCGGCTCCTCCGAATCCTTTACATCTTGCCGGCAACCTTGATTGCAAACGCATACTCAAAGGCAATCTCTTCCAGCCGTTGGAAGCGGCCCGAGGCGCCGCCATGGCCGGCGTCCATGTTGGTCTTGAGCAGGATCGGCGCGTCGCCCGTCGTCTTGTCGCGCAGCTTCGCCACCCACTTGGCCGGCTCCCAATAGGTGACGCGCGGGTCGGTCAGGCCGCCGAGCGCCAGGACCGGCGGATAGGCCTTTGCGCCGACATTGTCATAGGGCGAGTAGGATGCGATCTGCTCGTATTCTTCCTTGCTGTCGATCGGATTGCCCCATTCCGGCCATTCCGGCGGGGTGAGCGGCAAAGTGTCGTCGAGCATGGTGTTGAGCACGTCGACGAAGGGAACGGCGGCGATGAGGCCGGCAAACTTCTCCGGCGCCATGTTGGCAACCGCACCCATCAGCATGCCGCCGGCCGATCCGCCCTCGGCGATGATCTTCGCGTAAGAGGTGAACTTCTGTTGATTCAGATAGTCGGCCGCTGCGACGAAGTCCCTGAAGGTGTTCGTCTTTTTGTCCATCTTGCCGTCTTCGTACCAGGAAAATCCCTTGTCCTTGCCGCCGCGGATATGGGCGATGGCATAGACGAAGCCGCGGTCGGCGAGCGACAGGCAATTGGTGTTGAAGCCGGCCGGAATGGTGATGCCGTAGGCGCCATAGCCGTAGAGCAGGCAGGGCGCGCTGCCGTCGAGTGGGGTATCCCTACGATAGAGCAGGGTGACCGGCACCTTCTCGCCGTCCCACGCCGGAGCGAAGACGCGGCGGGTGACGTAGTCGTCGGGATTGTGACCGGACGGCACTTCCTGCGTCTTCAACAGCGTGCGCTCGCGCGTCACCATGTTGTAGTCATAGAGCTGCGACGGTGTCGTCATCGAGGAATAGGAGAAGCGGATGATATCGGTGTCGTATTCCGCCGCGCCCTGCAGCCCCAGCGAATAGGCTTCCTCGGCAAAGGCGATCGCATGTTCCTCGCCGGTCTTGCGGTCGCGGATCATGATCTGTGGCAGCCCGTCCTTGCGCTCCAGCCACAGGAGATGGCGGGCATAGGCCATGTGGCTGATAACAAGCGTGCCGGGCTTGTGGGCGACCACTTCGCGCCAGTTTTCCTTCACCGGATTGTCGACCGGCGCTTCCATGATCTTGAAATCCTTGGCGCCGCCGTCATTGGTGAGGATGTAGAAGACGTCGCCGCCCTCGGTCAGCGAATATTCGATGCCTTCCTCGCGCGCCGCCACCAGCTTCGGCTCGGCGGTCAAGTCCTTGGTCGACAGCAGCCGGTATTCGCTGGTCTCGTGGTCGTGGATGTCGATATAGATGACATCGTCGAGCAGCGAGCCGCCGACCCCCATGAAGAAGCCGGCATCGGCTTCCTCATAGACCAGCCGGTCTTCCGACTGCGGCTGGCCGAGAATGTGGTGGAACACCTTCGACGGCCGGTGGTTCTCGTCGAGCGCCGAATAGAAGAAGCTCTTGCCGTCGGGCGCCCAGACGCCGCCGCCGCCGGTATTCTCGATCCGGTCCTCGAGGTCTTGCCCGGTCTGGAGGTCGCGCACCTTCAGCGTGAAGAACTCCGAACCCTTGTCGTCATAACCCCAGATGCCACGGTTGTGGTCGCTCGTATGGTCGAGGCCGGCGAGGCGGAAATAGGCCTTGCCGGCCGCCTCCTTGTCACCGTCGAGCAGCACTGTGCGGATCGTCTCGTCGGCGACATTGCCGTCGCGGGCGATGCGGAAATAACGCGGCTGTTCGCCGCCGGTGACATAGAAGGTGCCGTAGGCATAGGCGCCGTCCTTCATCGGCACCGAGCTGTCGTCTTCCTTGATGCGGCCGCGCATTTCGGAAAACAGCACCTTCTGCAGCGGCTTGGTGTCCTCCATCGCCGCGTTCATATAGGTGTTTTCAGCGTCGAGATGGCGGCGGATCTCGGGATCGAGGATCGACGGATCCTTGAACATCGCCTGCCAGTTGTCGGCGCGCAGCCAGGCATAGTCGTCCGTGCGGGTGATGCCGTGGCGCGTATCGGAGGTGGGCTTCTTCGGTGCGGCAGGCGGGGTCGGCAGGCTCTTGAAAGCGGACAAGGAATGGCTCCGGTGGGAATGTCGGGTTGGCAAGAGATAGAGGCGCACTGGTCCCGGATCAAGCGGCAAGGGTGTGGCAAGGGCGCGGATGACCTTCCACAGACAAGGAGGACGCTTTGCCCGCCTTGCCTTGATGTCACCACAATATTTAAGAAAGTCCGCTCTCGTCGCGCGAAATTTGCACGTGCCAAGCCTCCGGCAAGCCGCCTGTGGCAGGGTGAAGAATGGACAACAGCAAGGGATTTTCTCCGCAATGCCGAAACGTCTGCTCCTGTTTGTATCCCTCGCAAGCCTCGCTGCCCCCGCCTTTGCCGTCGATCCCGCCATCAAGAAGCAACTGGAAAAACTCGATCCCTCGACCCGCCTGGAACAGAGTTGCGACACAGAGGCGATGAGCCGCATCAACAAGGACAGCACCGGCTTCAAGCCCGACAAGGTGATCGCCTACACCTTCAAGGACCCGATCCCCGGCGACAATTCGCTGGACGCGCCGGGTGCCGTCTTCCGCAGCAAGGGCGACTGGTATCATCTCTCCTACAATTGCATCACCGGTCCGCAGCATATCAACGTGCGCGAGCTCAATTATGAGATCGGCGAGAAGGTGCCGCGCGAGAAGTGGGACAAGTATTATCTCTATGATTGATGCTGCCCTGTCCGTCCAGGCGGCTGCGGTGACATCCGGCCGCATGGCGCCGGGGGAGAGCCGCCGCTAAAATCGGCAGCTCGAATCATAGAAATCCATCGTATGAACCGCATCCTGCTCGCTTCGGCGTTCCTTTTCTCCACCATATTAACTGCATTGGCGGACGAAATTCCGTCAGCCGTGCCGGCCGCGCTCCGTCAGGTCCCGGCTGCAGTCAGTCCGGCCCCGAAGGCGCCGGCGCCAAAACTCGTCGAGCCGCATCTGCATATCGCCCGTTCCAATGTCGCCGGCCATGCCCGTGTTGCGCTGACCTTCGATGCCTGCATGGGGCAGGCGGACGAGCGCATCCTTTCGACCTTGGTGCGTGAACGCATCCCGGCAACGATCTTCGTCACCGCCCGCTGGCTGAAGCGCAATCCCGCCGCGGTCGCCGTGTTCCTGCAGAATCCCGATCTCTTCGAACTCGAAAATCATGGCCAGAACCATATTCCGGCCGTCGACACGCCGACGCTGATCTATGGCATCGCGTCTGCCGGCTCGCCGCAGGCGGTGCGGCAGGAAGTCGAAGGCGGCGCTGCCGCGATGGTCGCTGCCGGCATCCCGGCGCCGCACTGGTTCCGCGGCTCGACCGCCAAATATGATCTTTCCGCCATCAGCGAGATCCGCGCCATGGGCTATCGCATTGCCGGTTATTCGGTGAACGGCGACGGCGGCTCGCTGCTCGGGGCTGTTATCACCGAAAAGCGCATCGCCGCGGCCAAGGACGGCGATGTCGTCATCTCCCATGTCAATCAGCCGACCCATGCGGCCGGCGAGGGGGTGGCCAAGGCATTGGTCGATCTCAAGGCGAAGGGTACGCAATTCGTCCGACTCCAGGATGTCGAGGACACCGGTGACGACAAGACGACCGAATAACGGCCGAAGCCTCTTCTTCGTCTCGAACAAGATTTAACGCAGCATGATTTCCGGTCGGAAGCGCTCGTGCAGCGTTCGTAAGCCCGGTCCGTCGCGGTCGACCGCAAAATCCTCGAACCAATCCCGTTGCATGCCGGCCAGCATTGCGCCGATCATTTGCGCGGCGAGATAGGAGAAGGTGATGCCGTTGCCGCCGTAGCCGTAGGCCGCGAAGACATGTGGTATCTCCGGCACCGGACCGATCAGCGGCAGGCCGTCGGCCGTCTCGCCGAAGGTGCCGCACCAGGCATGGGCGACGCGTGTATCCGCCTTCGGCCACAGCCGCTTCATCTTCTCCTGGATTGCCATGGTCTTGGCCGGCAGCTTCCGATCTCGTACTTCGGCATCCGTGGTATCGTCATCCTCGCCGCCGGCGACGATGCGATTGTCCGCCGTCGTGCGCATGTAGAGATAGGGGTGGCTGTCCTCCCAGATCAGCGCCCTGTCGCGCCAGAAATTTGCCGGGTCCTGCGGCACGGTGGCGAGCGCCCAGCTCGAACTCGACCGGTGCAGTTTCGGCATGTCGAGGCCCGGCATCGAATAGCCGGTCGCAAGCACGACATGCCGCGCCTCGATGACGTGGCCTCCATCCGTCTCCGCCATGACGCGGTCACCTTCGCTGTGAAGCGCAGCCACGGAAGCGTTGACCAGCCGCGCGCCGCGCCGGACGGCCATCTCCAGCAGCGCCCAGGTCAGAAGCAGCGGATCGCATTCCGCCGAACCCGGCGAATAGATCGCACCATCCCGGTCGAGTTCGAATTGTGTGAAGAGATCGGGATGTTCGAGATAGACGCCGGGCAGGCCCGCCCGGCGACGAAGCTGGCGCTCCTCCAGCAGGTTGCGCGCGCCTTCGCGGCCATCAGCCAGATAGAGCGTATTGCGAGACCGGAAGCCGCAGGCGATCTCGTTTGCGGCGATCAGCTTGGAAAGGCCGGCGACCGCGGCACCACTGCGGCGGTAGATGCCGGCCGCACGCTCGAAACCGTAATAATCCTCGAGCTCGGTGAGGGTGCTGTCGATTTCCCATTGCAGCATCGCCGTGCTCGCCGCGGTGCTGCCGAAACCGGGCTCTTCCCGGTCGATGATAACAACGGAGAAACCGCGGGCCGTTAAATGTTCGGCAACCAATGCGCCGGTAATGCCGCCGCCGATCACGGCGATGTCGGTGGAAAAGCTCTGCTCGATCGGCCGCCATTCGGGCCGAATGCCGCTTTTTCCCCAGAGAGAACGGCCGCTGACCATCTGGTCATGATCGGATTCGGTAAGGTCGAGATCAGCTGCCACGAAGGTTTCCCCGGTTGATTATTTCGGCAATTGCGGCTGCGGTTTTTCCTCGATCAGCAACTCGTCGATAATAGTCATGACGATCAGCGAAAGCGGCAGCGCCAGCATGGCGCCGACGGCACCCCACATCCATGTCCAGAACAGGATGGCGAGGAAGACGACGAAGGGATTGATTTCCAGCCGCCGTCCCATCACCGCCGGGAAGATCAGGTTCTCCATGAGGAGATGCACGGTGAAGAAGGCTGCCGCCGGCATCAGTCCGATGAGGATGCCATCATGGGTCAGGATGCCGGCGACCGCGACGGCAAGTGTCATCAGCGTGATGCCGAGATAGGGGATGAAGCTCGACAGGAAGGCGAAGAAGCCCCAGAGCACCGGGGCCGACAGCCCGCCGGCATAGGCGATGACAGTCATGACGACGCCGAGCCCGACATAGATCAGCGAGGCCGTGGCGAAATAGAAGCCGAGCACCTGCTCGACGGCATTGATGACACGGATTGCCGCCAGGCGTTGCGTGCGGGTGCGGAAGGTCATGATGATCGTCTTGCGCAAGTTGACCCGACCAGCGAGGAAGAACAGCAGCGCCGCAAAGAAGATCATCCCCTGCACTAGCGCCGGCGTCAGGCTACTGGTCACCACGTGCAGCACGTTGCCGGTGTTTTCGAGCAGCGCACCGATCGACATCGACCCGCTTTCGAATGTCGCCGGCGTGATATGCAGCCATCTGATGCGTTCCAGATATGGCATGACGCGGTTTATGGTTCGCTCGGCGAAGGCCGGGCCCTCATTGGCAAGCGTCATCAGCGGGTCGGCAAGCGAGTTGATCAGCAGGAAGATCACCAGCGCCACGGCGCTCGACAGCATGAAGGCGTTGGCAAGCCGCGGCACTCCCATCTTGCCGAGCTTTTCTGCCGCCATGCCGAGGATCATGCCGACGACGACGGCAAGTGTGATCGGGATGAGGATCAGCGACATCAGGTAGACCGCGGCAAGAAAAAGAATGCCGAAGATGCCGATGATCGCCCAGGCCATGCTGACGTCGAGCCCATCCTTTTCCAGACGGTGCAGCGGAGGCGGCGGCAGTTCTTCCGCAGCTTCCTTCAGCGACTGTGCCCAGGCGCTGGTGTGGCGTTCGCCGATCGCGATTTTCTTTGCTTGTTTGCGGATGCCATTGGCGATGCCCATGCGGTGAGGTCCCCGAAGCCCCATTGCTTCCTCACGGAAACGCACCGATAGGGTTCCGGTTCCCTGAAGGAACGACCGCCTGTGAAGGTGCATCCGGCATGTCTTTGCGCCGATGGCATTGCCCGCATGGCGTGAGCGTCTTCAACCGCTATGGCTGATCTGCTGCAACCTGGAAATTACGCCGACAGCGTCAGGCCGATGCCCCAGGGATCCCTGAGGAATACGCCGCCGTCGCGCTTCTCGCTTTTGATCTCCAGCGCATCGAGCTTGGAGACCGCCGCATCCAGCGTCGCCTTGTCGTTGAAGCGGATCTTGTAGTCCGAAAGCCCGGTCATATTGCTGGCGCGAGCCGTCGCGCCGCGGCTGTTCCAGATATTGGCGCCGAGATGGTGATGATAGCCGCCGCTCGCAAAGAAGCTCGCGCCGGGATAGCGCGCCATCAGCTTGAGACCGAGGACGTCGCGGTAAAAGGCGTCGGCCTGCGGGATGTCGCCGACCTGCAGATGCAGGTGACCGATCGCCGTCCCCACAGCCATGCCGTTCCAGCGCTCATCAGGCGCGCTGTTATAGAGCGCCTGCAGGTCGAGGCGAAGCGTCGCCATCTCCACCATGCCGTCCTGGTGGAATTTCCATTGTTCGTGCGGCCGGTCGGCATAGATCTCGATGCCGTTGCCTTCGGGATCGGAAAGATAGATCGCCTCGCTGACGAGATGGTCCGAGGCGCCGTCGAGCGCGACATTGTTCTGTGCCGCATGGCGCAGCCAGCGTGCGAGCTCGGTCCGGTTCGGCATCAGGAAGGCGGTGTGGAAAAGGCCGGCGGCATTGCGCGGCGCGATGGTCGCATCTTTTGCGGTCGTCAGCGTCAGCAAAGGGAGATCGCCGACACCCAGCACTTCGCCGCTCGCCGTCTTCTCGATGACCTTCAGGCCGAGCATCGATTGATAGAAACCGGAAACGAGGCCGAGGTCGGTGACGACGAGATGCGACTGGTCGATATAGGCGGGCCGCGTCAGTGCATAGGAAGTTTCGGTCGTCATGGATTGTTCTCCTGCCTCTGAATTGGCCTGTAAGAGAGAAGGCGTACCGGCGGTGGCGGCAAACATGCCGCCTGTGGCAAGCCCGAGGAAGTTTCGCCGGTTCATTCGCCTCTGATCCCTCGGTTGCCGTACTTGATCCCTATATKGCGCATTCCGATTGTTCACAGAAGGCCCGTTTTTGAGGATGAAGCGTTGAACAGATGTTGACGATGACTTGCGCCCACTTGATCGCCGTCAACGCGCCCATATCTTATTTAGATGAAGCTTATAAATACCAGTCATGGAGGGAAGCCATGTACAGAAAGATCATCGTAGCGATCGCGCTCGGCGGCATCGAARAGGGAGAAAAGATCCTCCGCAAGGCCGCGTCCTTGCTCGATGACGGCGGTGAGATCATCGCGCTCAACGTTATCGAAGATGTGCCGAGCTATGTCGCGATCGAGTTGCCTGCCAATATGGTCGAGGACGCCATGCAGGACAGCCGCGACAAGCTGCAGGCGCTGCTCACAACCACCGGCGTCAAGGCAACCGTCGAGATCGCCAACGGCCCGCCTGCCAAAGCCATCATCTCAACCGCCGAAAGCCACGGCGCCGATCTGATTATCGTCGCCTCACACGTTCCGGACTTTTCCAACTACTTCATCGGCGCCACCGCCGACCGGGTCGTGCGTCATGCCAAATGCTCGGTGCTGGTCGACCGGCAGAAGATTTGATTTTTGGGCCACTGCGGCCTGTCACGAAGATTTACCGCCCGTGCGCTTTGCCGCGGTTGCGCGCCCGCCGGTTCGATGCGACGATTGCAATCGGGGTATGAAACGGATTGGCGTGCATGGCCGAGTTCAACGGCATTCGCTGGGCTTATGATAGATACGAACTGATCGCCGACGGTATCGTCCATGGCGTCGGCCTCGTGCTGGCGCTGATCGGCGCCACCGTGCTGATTTTCTACGCCACGGTCTGGAGTTCCTACGGCGCGCTCGCCGCCGCCTGGATCTATGGCGTCGGGCTGGTGCTGACACTTGCCATTTCCTTTTCCTACAACGCCTGGCCGGTCTCGCGCACGAAATGGTTTCTGCGCCGCTTCGATCATTCGGCGATCTTCCTGCTGATCGCCGCCACCTACACGCCCTTCCTCGAACGCGGCGCCGACGACCCGCTGCTCTTGTTCATGCTGGTCGCGATCTGGCTGTTCGCCGCCGTCGGCATTGTCCTGAAATGCGTCTTCCCSGGGCGTTACGACCGATTTGCCATCCTGCTTTATCTCGCTATGGGCTGGAGCGGCGTGCTGGTGGCCGGGCCTGTCGCTTCGCGCATTCCCTCCGCCTCGATGCTGCTGATCGTCATCGGCGGCGTCATCTATTCGCTCGGCGTCATTTTCCATGTCTGGGAGAAGCTGCGCTTTCAAAACGCCATCTGGCATGGTTTCGTCGTCACCGCCGCAGCCGTGCATTATTCGGCCGTCTTCACTTGCTTCAGCCTGTCGGCGCCGGGCCTCTGAACGACGGTCGTTTACATCTGTCGGGGTCGGGCGTATGCCGCCTTTCACAGACAATACGAACCGGGCAATCATGACTGACGCTGTCCTCCTCCGCGACGCCACCGAAGCCGATCTTTCCGCCATCCGCGATATCTACAATCACGCTGTTGAGCACACGACGGCGATCTGGAACGACACGCTGGTCGATCTCGAAAATCGGCTGGAATGGTTCAGGGCGCGCAAGGCGCGGGGCTTTCCGGTGATCGTCGCCGAAATGTCGGGCAAGGTCGCAGGCTACGCCTCCTATGGCGACTGGCGGGCCTTCGACGGCTACCGCCATACGGTCGAGCATTCCGTCTATGTCGACAAGGATTGCCGCGGTGCCGGCATCGGCGAGCGGCTGATGCGGGAATTGATCGCGCGTGCTGCGGCCGGCAACATCCATGTGATGATCGCCGGTATCGAGGCTGACAATACCGCCTCGGTCAGGCTGCACGAAAAGCTCGGTTTCCGCATCGCCGGCAGATTTTCCGAGGTCGGCACCAAATTCGGCCGCTGGCTGGACCTGACTTGCATGGAACTTCGCTTGCCCGGCAAGGCGGGTTGACCCACCTGCCTGGCAAAGCCCCAGACTGATCAGGCAAAGCCCCAGACCCATCAGGCAAAGCCATTGTGAACGGCGCGCACCATCTTTTTATTGTAGTCTGAGCTGTGTAAGAATGTGGACGCAGTCTGCTTCGCGGAAGGCGGCCTTGAAAGCGTCATGTAAGCGTCATGGGGGTGTATAGTTCAATGGCAATGCAAAGATCGTCGCTCGGTCTCCTTGCCCTCGTCCTTCTGGCATTTCCGCCGGTTGTAGCCCGGGCCGCCGATTGCGGCAGCATGGCCTCGCCGAAGCTCGACTGGCAGGAATGCACCAAGAAGAACCTGATGCTGCAGGGCAGTGATCTCGAAGGCGCCAATCTCGTCGGCACCGATTTCTCGCTGACCGATCTCGCTGGCGCCAACTTCAAATCCGCCAATCTGGAGAAAGCGACGCTGGTGCGCGCCTCACTCGAGGGCGCGCACGCTGAAGGCGCCAATTTCGCCAAGATCGAGGCCTATCGCTCCAGCTTCGCCAATATCGCCGCCGATGGCGCTTCCTTTGCCGGCGCCGAGCTGCAGCGCGCCAATTTCGCCGGCGCCCAGCTCGCCGGCACGAGCTTCGAAAAGGCCGAGCTCGGCCGCGCCGACTTCGACAAAGCGGTACTGACGGGTGCGAAATTCTCGTTCGCCAATCTCTCCCGTGCCGATCTCTCCGGCGCGACCTTCGAAACCACGCCGATGTTCGATCGCGCCTTCATGTTCCTCACGCGCATCGAAGGCCTTGACCTCTCGGCCGCTGCAGGGCTCGAACAGGCCCAGATCGACCTTGCCTGCGGCGATGCCTCGACCAAGCTGCCGGCCGGCCTCTCCGCCCCGACGACCTGGCCCTGTCCAGCCGAGCGCGAGTAACCAGGCGGGTCTGAACCGCTCTATGTCCGGTCCGTGATGTAGAGGTAGAATTCCATTATGCCGCCATCGGGGCTTCCCGTTTTGGCGAATGTTTCCCGCCGCCGGTGCACCCGCTCCGCAACACGTTGCGAGGGAATGTTGTCGGGCCTGACGATGGAGACGATGCGCGCAAGGCCAAGGGCATGAAGCGCGTGGTCGCGGCAGGCGGCGGCCGCCTCGATCGCATAGCCCTTGCCCCAATGGTCGCGCCACAGATGATAGCCGATCTCGGGTTCCAGGCCCGCGGAGGTTTCCTGCAGCGTGATGCCGCAATCGCCGAGCAATGTGCCGCTCTGCCGGTCCGTCACCGCCCAGAGGCCGAAGCCGTGACTGGTATAACTGTCGAGGGCGAGCCTCTGGAACCAGCGCGCGGTTTCGTCGAAACTCTTGATACCGGGGTAATACCGCATGCATTCGGCATCGCCGAAAATGCGGTGGAGAAACGGCAGGTCGGCAGGCGTGATCTCCCGCAGCGTCAGCCGCTCGGTCTTCAGGATATCGCGCGCCATCGGCCTTCTCCTGGTATCGCCGATCCGTCGATAGCGTCTACGACGGAGGAAGTCAGCGGCCCATCACATCGGAATGGGCCGCTTGCCGATTGCGGGGCTGCGCGCCTACTTCCCGGGCTCGAACACCATGGAATGGCCGTTGATGCAGTAGCGCAGGCCGGTCGGTGGTGGCCCGTCGGGAAAGACGTGGCCGAGATGGGCTTCGCAGCTGCCGCAACGGATTTCGGTGCGCACCATGCCAAAGGCCGTGTCGCGATGCTCCGTCACCGCTTCGGGCGACACTGCTTCGAAATAGCTCGGCCAGCCGCAGCCGGCATCGAATTTCGTGTCGGAGCGGAAAAGCGGCGCATTACAGCCGACGCAGCGGTAAAGCCCTGTCTCGAAGGAGTCCCAGTAGGGGCCGGTAAAGGCGCGTTCGGTACCGTGCTGGCGCGTGATGCGGTATTGCTCGGGGGTGAGCTGCTCTTTCCATTCGTCATCGGTTTTGTGGATCTTGGCGGTGGTCGCAGTTTCGGACATGAGGTGCTCCTTTCGCCGAGGGGCGGTTCCGTTTGCGCAAAATGTGGTGCGCCGCGTTCACTTCATCAAGTCTCCAGCGCCGCGCCATCAGATTGGCGGCATACCGCAATTGGAGGAAGACGCTTGCTTTTACATCCGTTAGGGGTTTTCTGTTAGGGTTAATGTTACGTGCATTGGAGAATCACTGGTGTTTGAGGCAGCAATCGTCCTGCTCTACGGCCTGGTGGCCGTGGCCGCCATGGCGGTCACGCTGTTGGAAGGCTGGGCCAACCATGACGGCTTTACGCTCCATCGTCTCGCCGGACTCTTCGCCTGCCTGCTCTGGCCGCTGACGCTTGTGGTCTTCATCCTGCACGGTTGCATCGCCCGGCTGCTGTCGCGTCTCTCCCGATCGATGGCCTGATCGACTTCGAACACCGCCATGCAGTGCGGCCTGCGGCCGAAATCACTTGAGACGCTCCCCCGTTTCGCCTAAGCCAGAAGACAGGCCGATTTTCTCCGGCTTTTCGTCTGTTGCCTTTACAGCGCCGCGCGCCTTGTCGGACGTGCAAAGAACTGTAACATTTTGAATTATGCAGTAGAGGAGGGGACATGGCCGATGTCACGGCTCTGACATTTCTGGCCCTGTGTCTGCCGCTCGTCGGCGCTCTTGCTGCCCCCTTCGTGATCCGCATCTTCGGCGCAAACGGTGCCTGGCTCCTAGCGATCGCTCCCTTGCTCGCCTTCCTGCATTTCCTGCGTTTCATTCCCAAGATCGCGCGCGGCGAGGTCGTCACCGGCGGCTATTCCTGGGTGCCGAGCTTTCATCTCTCCTTCTCCTGGTTCCTCGACGGCCTGTCGCTGGCTTTCGCGCTGCTGATCACCGGCATCGGCACTCTGATCGTGCTTTATGCCGGCGGCTACCTCAAAGGACACAAGGATCAGGGCCGCTTCTTCTCCTTCATCTTCCTCTTCATGGGCGCGATGCTCGGCGTCGTCGTTTCCGACAGTTTCCTGATGCTCTTCGTCTTCTGGGAGCTGACGTCGATCACTTCCTTCCTGCTGATCGGCTTCGATCACGAGCGTACGGCGGCTCGCCGCGCCGCCCTGCAGGCGCTTGTTGTGACCGGTGGGGGAGGGCTCTGCCTGTTGGCCGGTCTGCTGTTGCTCTGGAATATCTCAGGCGTCACTGAGATGTCGCGGCTCATCGGAACGGGCGATGTCGTGCGCGAAAGCCCGTTCTATCTCGCAGCCCTCCTTCTGGTCCTGGGTGGCGCCTTCACCAAGTCGGCGCAATTTCCCTTCCATTTCTGGCTGCCGAACGCCATGGAGGCGCCGACGCCGGTTTCCGCCTACCTGCATTCGGCGACGATGGTGAAGGCGGGCGTCTATCTGCTGATGCGACTCAATCCCGTCATGGGGGCAACGCCTGCCTGGGAGATCCTACTGCCCTTCTTCGGCGGGCTGACGCTGGTGGTCGGCACCGCTCTCGCCATCCGCCAGACCGACCTGAAGCTCAAGCTCGCCTATACCACCGTCTCCTCGCTCGGCCTGCTCGTCATGCTGATCGGCTTCGGCTCGGACCATGCGGTGGAGGCGGCGGCGCTCTATCTGGTGGCGCATTCCCTCTTCAAGGGTGCGCTCTTCATGGTCGCCGGCATCATCGATCACGAAACCGGCACGCGCGATATTACCAGGCTGCGTGGCCTGATGCGGGCGATGCCGCTCACTTGGATGATTGCACTTGCGGCAGCCTTCTCGATGGCCGGCCTGCCGCCCTTCTTCGGCTTCCTCGCCAAGGAGGAGATCTATACGGCGCTCGTCGGCGGCGATGTCCGCGCACTCACCTTTACCGCCATAACCGTCTTCGGCAATGCGCTGATGTTTGCCGTCGCCTTTGCGGTGGCGCTGAAACCCTTCTTCGGCCAACCGGTGGAGACGCCGAAACCTCCGCACGAAGCGCCCGTCCTCCTTTGGCTCGGCCCGGCCGTTCTCGCCGTCCTCGGCCTGCTCGCGGCGATCTTTTCGGGCTTTACCCATACCGTGCTGTCCTCGCCGATCGCCTCTGCCATCCGCCAGACACCCGTCGAGATCGATATTTCGCTGACGCCGCATGTCGGCCTGCCCTTGGCGCTCTCCGCCCTGACCGTGCTGCTCGGTATCGGCGTTTACTGGCAGCTCGCGCGCGCCCGTTTCCTGATGGCCGTCTTCTTGCATGCGGCCGGGCGCGGGCCGGATCACGGTTTCGACCTTGCCATATCGGGCCTTGTCGGCTTCGCCGGCCGCCTCATGCGTGTCCTCCAGCCGGGGCGGCTGGAGATCTATGTCACCTGCACCTTCCTTTGCGTYGCCGCCATCCTCCTCGTCCCGCTCGTCGTCTACGGCGAACTGCCGCGTCTCCCGGCCTGGCCGGTCGATGTCAGGCTCCATGAATGGGCGGTCTTCCTGATCGCCGCCTTCGGCCTTGCCGCCGTGCTCGTCGCCCGCGACCGGCTGACGGCGATCGTCTCGCTCGGTATCCAGGGCTTCGCCGTCGCCATCATCTTCCTGCTGTTCGGCGCGCCGGATCTGTCCTTCACCCAGTTCATGGTCGAAACCCTTTCGGTGGTGATCCTTGCCTTGGTCATGACCAGGCTCCGTCTCTCGCCCGCCGATCGGCGGCCGCTCGGCCGCAAGCTCTTCGACGGTGCGCTGGCGCTCGCCTGCGGCCTTGGCTTCACGCTTTTGCTGATGCGGGCGACGCAGGCGCCGTTCAACGACGCGCTGACGGCTTTCTTCAACGCCTATTCCAAATCGATCGCCCACGGCGCCAATGTCGTCAACGTCATCATCGTCGATTTCCGCGGCACCGACACGCTCGGCGAAATCGCCGTCGTGGCGGTCACTGGCCTTGCCATTCTGGCGCTGATCCGCATCCGCGCCGGCAGCGAGCGCAAGCTTGCCGCCAATGATCCCGCGGCGGAGGGCTGATCGCGTGAATACCCTCATCTTCCGCACCGTCGCCCCGTTTCTCACCGCGCTGATGCTGCTTTTTTCCGTCTTCGTGCTGCTGCGCGGCCATAACGAGCCGGGCGGCGGCTTCATCGGCGGGCTGATCGCTGCCTCGGGTCTGGCGATCTACGGCATTGCCCGCGGCGTTGGCGCCGTTCGCCGCGCGCTGTTTTTCCATCCGCTGTCGATTGCCGGCTTTGGCTTGCTCCTGTCGACCGCGGCCGGTCTTGTCTCCATCCTGTTTGCCGTTCCCTTCATGACCGGCCTCTGGATCTATCCGACGCTTTTCGGCGCCGAAGTGCCGCTGTCCAGCGTCATGCTCTTCGATGTCGGCGTCTATCTTGTCGTGCTCGGCGCCATCACCTCGATCGCACTGGCGCTCGAGGAAAAGGAGGTGGAATGATGGAGCCGCTTCTCGCGATCCTCGTCGGCCTGTTCTTTGCCGCCGCCATCTATCTGATGCTGTCGAAATTCTCGATCCGCATCATGCTCGGCATCGCCATCCTCGGCAACGCCGTCAACCTCCTGCTCTTTACCGGCGGCCGGCTGACGCGCGAGGTGCCGCCGATCATCCCGGCGGGTCTCGACAGCTTGCCCGCAGGCACGGCCAACCCGCTGCCGCAGGCCCTCATCCTGACGGCGATCGTCATCTCCTTTTCCTTCCTTGCCTTCCTGTTGGTGCTGACCTACCGCGCCTATCAGGACCTCGGCACCGACAACACCAGCGACATGCGCGCCGCCGAGCCCGACGACCGGCCGCTGCCGCCATTGGGGTATTGAGGCGGATGTTGGTGCGGATGCTCAACCCATGGCAAGCCCTCTCTCGCAATAGCGGAGGCGCCATCTGATGGCCGCCCCCGCCTCCACTATCGATCTCTCCGCCGCCCTGATCACCGCCCCGGTGCCCATCGGTCATTGGCTCGCCATCCTGCCGGTCGCCCATTGCATCACGCTGGGTGCCGTCCTGCTGATGCTGCGCGGCTATCCCCGCCTGCAGGCCTGGCTTGCCATCCCCGGCCTTGCGGCGCTGGCGCTGATCGATGCGGCGCTGCTCACCAAGGTCGCGGCCGAGGGGCCGCTGACCATGGTCATGGGCCGCTGGCTGCCGCCCTTCGGCATCGCCTTCACCGTCGATCTCTTCAGTGCGCTGATGGCCTTCACCGCAGCCCTTGCCGCGCTCGCCGCCAGCGTCTATGCGCTGGCCGATATTGGCGAAAGCGGCCGGCGATACGGTTTTTTCCCGCTGCTCATGCTGCTGATGGCCGGCGTCACCGGCGCCTTTCTCACCGGTGATATCTTCAATCTCTATGTCTGGTTCGAGGTGCTGCTGATCTCCTCCTTCGGGTTGATCATCCTTGGTTCCGAACGTGAGCAGATCGACGGCGCGCTGAAATATGCGGTGCTCAATCTGATCGCCACGACCCTGTTCCTGGTCGGCGTCGGCATCCTCTATGCCGCCTTCGGCACGCTCAACATGGCCGATATCGCGGCCCGGGCGAGGGATTTGCGCGGCACGGCGCCGCTGATGACGCTGGCAAGCCTCTTCCTGCTCGCTTTCGGCATGAAGGCAGCAGCCTTCCCGGTCAATTTCTGGCTGCCCGCCGCCTACCATACGCCGCGCATCACCGTGTCGGCGCTGTTTGCCGGCCTGCTCACCAAGGTCGGAATCTACGCGCTGATCCGGGTGATGGTCATGCTGCTGCCGGCGGAACGCCAGGAGTTGAGCCCGGTGATCGCGCTCGCCGCCGCCGCGACCATTCTCGTCGGCGCTCTCGGCGCGCTTGCCGAAAACGATATTCGCAGGCTGTTCGGCTATATCGTCATATCGGGCATCGGCAACATGCTTGCCGGCGTCGCCCTCGGCGGGCTCGGCGGCATCAGCGGTGCGGTCTTCTATGCGCTCCATTCCATGGTGCTGATGACGGCGCTTTATCTTGCCGCCGGCGAGATCGCCCGGCGCGGCGGCGGCTTTTCGCTGTCGGCCCTCGGCGGGCTCTATCGGCAAAGCGGCGGCTTCACCGCGCTCTCCCTCGTGCTCTTCCTTGCCGCCTGTGGCCTGCCGCCCTTTTCCGGCTTCTGGCCGAAAGTCATTCTCGTCAAGGCCTCGCTCGATCTCGGCGCCTGGTGGCTGGCGACATCGATCCTCGTCGGCGGTTTTCTGACGACGATCGCCTTCGGCCGTCTCTTCCTGCTCGCCTATTGGCGCCCGGCACCGATAGTCCCGGCGCCGATAGTCCTGACGTCGTCTAGGGCGCGGTGGCGCACGGGCCTGCCGCTCGCCGCGCTGACAGTGCTGGTCGTCGGCTTCGGGATATTGCCGGAACAACTGCTGACGCTGTCGCAATCGGCCGCCGCCGGCCTTGCCGATCCAGAGGCCTATCTTCATTCGGTCTTCCCGGAAGGAGGCGCGCCGTGATCTTCTTCCTCTTCAACCTGCTGCTTGCCATTGCCTGGCTCACTGTTACCGGCAGCGCCTCGCTGCACAATCTCGTCCTCGGCGTCCTGCTCGGGGCCTTGGCGCTGGCCATCATCCGCGAATCCTTCCGCGGCAAGGGGTATCATATCCCTCGCGTCCGCCCGGTTCTCTCGCTCGCCGCGCTGTTCTTGAAGGAATTGTCGCTGTCGGCCTGGAGGGTCACGGTCACCGTCCTCTCGCCCGATATGAAGCTGAAACCCGGCATCTTCGCCTTCCCTTTGACGGTGGCGAGCGATTTCGAGATCACTTTGCTGGCAAACCTCATCACGCTGACACCCGGCACGCTTTCGGTCGACGTCTCCACAGATCGCCGCACGCTCTATGTTCACGCGCTCGATTGTTCCGACCCCGAGGCGACCAAGCGCGATATCGCCAACGGTTTCGAACGCAAGATCATGGAGGCCTTCCGGTGATCACACCCGCCGCCATCGTCGCGGTCGCATCCTCGGCCGCACTCGTCATCCTCGGCCTGGCGCTGATCCTAACCGTCTGGCGCGTCGTTGCCGGCCCGACATTGCCGGACCGAATCCTCGCCCTCGACATGCTGACCGGCATCGCCATCGGTTTCATCGCCGTCATCGCGGTCAAGACCGGCTTTTCGCTCTATATCGATATCGCCATCTCGCTCGGCCTCGTCGGTTTCCTGGCGACTGTCGCCTTCGCCCGAGTCGTGCTGTCGCGCGGCAACATCACATCGAAGCCGTCCGCAACTGCGGCAAACGGCAACACGCAAAAGCGGGCAGGGGGCAAGAAGCGATGATCGACTATATCGTGGCCGCCATCACCGCCCTGCTGCTCCTCGTCGGCGCGCTCTTTGCGCTTGCGGCGGCGATCGGCCTGGTCAGGCTGCCCGATCTCTACACCCGCATGCACTCGGCCTCGAAGGCGGGGACTGTCGGCTCCGGCCTGTTGCTTCTCGCCGCCGGCCTCTATTCGCAGGATGCGGCGATTCTCGCCCGTGCCGTCGCCGGCTTTATCTTTTTCCTGCTGACGGCGCCGGTGTCTGCCCATCTGCTTGCCAAAGCTGCCCATCGCTCGGGATATGATCTCGATGCGCTCTCGGTTCGTGACGATATCAGGGATCGTTGAGCCTATGCTGTTCGGCAACTTTACCAGATTTATGCAAAACTTATGCACAGGAAGCTGTGAGTAAAGCTTGCCGGAGAGCCCCTCAATTCTTCATCTGTCATTTTTTCTCAAGAAAAACGACAAATAATAATTGGCGTTTCGACCAAACGATGGTATTTGAAAATGCAAGTAGAGTTCTGATTGTGAATTACAATCGTACTGCTTCCAAGTCCCTCAGTTTTGATTTTTAATGTCTAAACTGAGGCCATCGCCTGGAGCATGACGTAGTGGTTTCCGGTCAGGCAGTATAAGAACAGGTTACGCTCTTCGGAATCTAGGGGTGGATTTCGCGTTTTTCGAAACAGAAGGTCGATTCCTGCGCTTTTGCTGTTCGCTTCTACGAGGCGGGTCTTTGGCGTGTCAGTCAAAGGCCGTTTGAGCATGCTAACAGGAGAAAAAATATGACGGATATAGCGACCGGCAATGCGCCGGAGCTGCTTGTGGAACTGACAGCCGACATTGTCGCGGCCTATGTCAGCAACCATGTTGTACCGGTCAGCGACCTGGCCAATCTGATTTCCGACGTGCATTCGGCACTGAGCAACACGTCCGTACCGCAGCCTGCTGCGGCGATCGTCGAAAAGCAGAAGCCTGCAGTTTCTGTCCGCAAGTCCGTACAGGACGAGCAGATCACATGTTTGGAATGCGGCGGCAACTTCAAGTCCCTCAAGCGTCACTTGATGACGCATCACAGCCTCTCGCCGGAAGAATACCGCGAGAAGTGGGACCTGCCGACCGATTACCCGATGGTAGCGCCCGCTTATGCCGAAGCGCGTTCGCGCCTGGCAAAGGAGATGGGCCTCGGGCAGCGCCGCAAGCGCGGCCGCGGCTGAGCTTTTTCGAAAGCATCGACGACAAAAAGCCGGGTCTTGTGCCCGGCTTTTTTGTGCGCCTTTTCAAGGCGAGGAAAATAATCTCGATGGAGCAACTCAGGAACGTGCGAAACGGTTTTCCCAGGCAAAGCGCGAAGCGGTTTTGCCGGGAATCGGCTAAAGCGAAAGGTTGAAGCGGTTCTTCGTTTCAATCAAAAGCTGAGCGGCGTCGGTATTCGGGCCTTCGCAGATGATTCGGGCGGGCGCCAAGATAGTGTGAGCGACCCTGTCTTATGCTTTGCCGACAGGCTTAGAATGTATTCCTATACTATCAGCAAGTGTTAATGTATTCGATGTGCCAAGGCAGGCGCTGCCGGAATCGATCGGCTGTGGCTCTGAAAGCCGATCAGCCATCATCGCGGTCAAGCCGCGGCGCGAACTCTTGCCTCTTCGCGGATCCTGTTCACCATCGAGCGCAGTCCGTTCGAGCGCTGCGACGAGAGGTTCTCCACCAGGCCGATTTTCGAGAATATCTCGAAGGCATCGAGCCCGGCGATCTCGGATGCCATCTTGCCGGAATAGGTGGCAAGCACGATGGCGACGAGGCCGCGCACGATATGGGCGTCGGAATCACCCTCGAAGCTCATGACCGGGTCGTCGGGATCGCCTGTCGTATGCGTCACCAGCCAGACCTGGCTGGCACAGCCCATCACCTTGTTCTCGGCGGTGCGCTTCTCCTCGGCCAAGTCGGGCAATGCCTTGCCGAGTTCGATGACATAGCGGTAACGGTCTTCCCAATCGTCCAGGAAAGCGAAGTCGTCGATGATCTGGTCGAGGGATGCCATGGAGAAGCCTTTCACTGTTAAAGCAGTTCCAGCAAAAGTGCGCAGCGGTTTTGCGTCCGGAATGCGTCAGGAAATGCTCTACAAGTGCATATAGGTGAAAGACCGGCGGATTTGAACCGCTAAAGCAATTCCAGGAAAAGTTTGAAGCGATTTTCCCGGGCAAAGCGCGAAGCGGTTTTGCCGGGAATTGTGTAAACCAAGATAGAAAAACGCCGTGAGGGATGGGCATCCTCACGGCGCAGCAACATGCTGAATTAAACAGGGCAGGCACGTCAGGCATGGGGTTCTCCGCGTCATGCGGACCACCGATGCAAGCTATAAACCGAAAGGTATTGCGGACGAATGCCCGCGAAAAATTTCGTCAGATCGCCGGCTTCGGCGTCGGCAGCGGAATTGCGCCTGTTACCACCGTCTCGGCTGCGGCATCATCTTCGACCGGCGGGCGGTAAGGCATCGGCTGGTTGAGCGCAGCCTTTGCCTCGCGCACCTTTTCCTGGATGGCAGGCGGGGTGAGGGAAGGCATGTTGAGCGCCACCGGCATCTGCGGTTCGGCAAGCCTTGCGGTCGCCGGCGCCTCGTCCTTGAACTGGCTGTCGAGAAGTTCGTAAGCAACACGGGCACCTTCACGGGCCCGGTAGCCGAGCGCGGTGAGGGTCTCGCTGCCCTTGGTGCAGACTTCGGGCTTCTCCGAGCACATGCCGGTCAAATAGTCATAAGCGCCGCTTGCCGCCGTGAACGCGTCGGAAAGCTGCAATTGCGGGCCGTTGGCGAGCTTGTCGGAACTCTCCGTGCTGAAGACGGAAAGAAGTACGAGCACGAGGCCAAACCAGAAGGATCCTTTGATCAGAAACCACATTGTCGTCGCCCATCCTGTTTCCCCGTCCGGTTCTTGTCGCCGAATCAGGCCGGTTGTCCGGTGTGTTTTCACCCTACCGCCAAGTTGCGAATGCCGCTTTTCGAAACTCACGCGCATTTGCGGCAAATTTAGTTCAAATTTTAGCGAACGGTATTTGAGGGACATTTTAGTCGAATGCGAGCGATCGCCGTTAAGCATCAGGGCAGCACCTGCTTGCAATTGCAGGACTTTTGCCGGCTCGCCTTGCCCCAGGAGTTAACGCAATGCTGAAATATGAGGAAAATCCGTCGCTTACCCCCTATTAACCACAAAAGGCAAAGAGCCTTCCAGATGCTTCAAAACGGGAATTTCAGCCGTTTCAGGCTGTGAACAGCGCTTTTGCCTTATCCTTTCTTTAAGTCGCCAAGGCCTATTGTCCGGATCGATCGACAGCCTTTCGGGCGGGTATTGCGTGCGTGTATTGAGTAACATTGGCGGCTGGATGACGGCCCTCGTAGACCGGGCAGCGACAAGCTGGCTCTCCCGGACGGGCGGCGGTGAAGCCGTGCGCCAACGCGAGCTCGCGATCCTGCGCCGCCTCGTACTGTTCTCGTCGGCAGCTCTCGTTGCCGCGCCCATCGGCCTTTCGGCGGTCACCAGTCCTGCCGTCGCCTTGCCGGCGGGTGTCGCCATGGTCTGCGCCGCCTTTCTCTTTTCCGCCGTCGGCAGCATCGCGCTCGCCCGTCAGGGTTCGTCGGCCGGTATCGCCACGCAGTCGGCTGAGGATTTCTTCCTTGCCGCCACCCCGGGCCTCGTCTTCTTCCTCGACCCGCACGGCAGTGTGGCGACGGTCGGCGGTCGCGACCGACGCGATTTCCTCGCCTGGATGCGCGATCCCAAGGGCAGGGGCTTCCTCGAGCAGGTGCATGTCTCCGACCGCATCCTTTTCCTGCAGGCGCTTGATGACCTGCGCCGGGGCGAGGATGCTCAGAGCGTCGATCTGCGCATCGACCGGCCCACGGTCTCGCGCGATCAACGCCAGTTCGCCTATCTCCGAATGGACATGACGGCCCGGCGCGATGCCGATGGCGAACTTGCCGCCATCATTGCCCAGCTGCGCGACGTCTCCGTCGAGCAGCAGCTGCGTGACGAAGCCCAGAACCGCGCGGCGGATGCCGAATCGGCAAACGACGCCAAGTCACGCTTCCTCGCCGCCGTCAGCCATGAGCTGCGCACGCCGCTGAACGCCATTCTCGGTTTTTCCGATATCCTGATCGGCGAATATTTCGGCAAGTTTGAAAACGACCGCCAGCGCGAATATGTCGGCCTGGTCCGCGAATCCGGCGCGCATCTGCTGTCCGTCGTCAACACCATGCTCGATATGAGCAAGATCGAAGCCGGTCGCTACGAGCTGATCCTCGAAGCCTTCGATATATCAAGCTCCGTCAAATCCTGCGAATCGATGCTGGCCTTGCAGGCCAAGACCAAGGGCCTCACCCTGACGAGCCGTATCCAGCGCGGCCTCGGCGAGGTTGTCGCCGATCAGCGCGCCATCCAGCAGATCCTCATCAACCTCGTCGGCAATGCCATAAAGTTCACCGAGGCTGGCGGCGTCGTCTCGGTCGATGCGGCAGCGCGCGACGGCATCCTCAAGCTGACGGTCAGCGATACCGGCATCGGCATCCCGGCCGACAAGCTGGCATTGCTTGGCCAGCCCTTCGTCCAGATCCAGAATGATTATACCCGCCAGTTCGAAGGCTCCGGCCTCGGTCTCTCCCTGGTCAAGGGGCTGGTGGCGCTGCACGGCGGGTATTTCGCCATCGCCAGCCAGCCGGGCGAAGGCACGATCATCACCATCGAGATCGCGATGGACGGCTCGGGTGCTCAGCACGCCGAAGACGCCGGTCATGGCGCGACTGTCGAGTTTCCGCCGCGGCTGAAGGGCGCGGTCAACACAGGCGCAGAATTGGAAGAGGGGCGTTTCGATGGCCGCGCGCAAGCGAAAATCGCCTAAGGGAAAAAGGGGACGGCAGCAGCCGGGCCTTCTGATGTCAGGCGCTGCCGCCCTCGGCGGACTCGGCCTTCAGGGCGCCTCCGTGCTGGGCGGGCTCGGTCTGCAGGGCGCCTCCGTGCTCGGCAGCGTCATCGGCCGCAATCCGTCGGTCGCCGGCGGCACGATCACCTTCGCCGTCATTTTCTCCTTCGTCGCCGCCAATGCGCTCTGGTATCAGCCGGGCCTGCATCCGCATCCGATCTTCCGCACCCGCGATCCGCAGTCTCCGACCGTGCTCGGCGCCCGTCGCCTAGCCGAGGAGCAGCAGGGCGACGTCACCACCTTCCGGATCGAACGGCCGCAGGATACCGCCACCACCAACGCGACACCGGCGCCCGCCGTACCCGGCCAGCAACCGAGCCAGCTCGTCATGGACATCCAGCAGCAGCTGGTGCGCCGCGGCCTCTATAACGGCATACCCGACGGCATCATTGGTCCGCGCACCAGTGCGGCCATTCTCTTCTTCGAGGAGACCGTCGGCATGACCCAGACCGGCGATCCGACGCCGGAGGTACTGGCGGCGCTGAAGACCGATGCATCAGGCCCCTCGACCGTGCCCGCCGAAAAGCCGCCCGAAGATGTAAGCTCGAAGGCGGCGGCTGAAGACCCGGTGGCAGCGGCGATCCGTAGCGCTGAAAAGACGGTCAAAACGGCCCCATCAGCGGCAAAGCAGGGTCCATCAAGCGAAATCACCAATGTCGACCTGGTGCTGAAGATCCAGAAGGGTCTTTCCAACATGGCCTATGCCAATGTCGGCGTCGACGGCGTCGCCGGCGAGCAGACCCGCGCGGCCATCCGCCATTTTCAGAAGCACTACAACCTGCCCGAAGACGGTGAGCCCAACCAGGCGGTGCTGAAGAAACTCAAGGAAATCGGCGCGATCTAGCCGCTATGATGCCGCCTTCAACAGCCGGTAATGCGTCGTCATCGCCTGGCCCTCGACATCCACCACCTCTTCGATCGGGCCGGCCTCGCGGGCCATCGCCACGCGATAGCGCCTGGGCGCCATACCCGTCATCCGCTTGAAGGCGTTGCTGAAGGCGCTTTCGGATGTGTAGCCGAGCGAAAGCGCCAGCGCCGAGACCGGCATGCTGCCCTCCCGGAGCTCGCGTTCGGCAAGGCGCATGCGCCAGCCGATCAGATAGGTGAGCGGCGCAACCCCCGCCACGGTCTTGAACCGCAGCGCAAAGCTCGTGCGCGACATGCCGGCCGCCTTTGCCAGTTCGCCAAGCTGCCAAGACCGGCCGGGATCGCCGTGCATCAGCCGCAGCGCCGGCGCAATGCGATCGTCGCCGAAGGCGCGGAGCCACCCGACCGTCAATGGCGCCGAGCTCATGATGTGCGCCCTCAGCACCTGCACGAACATCAACTGTGCAAGCTGGGTCGAGGCGAGCAGGGCGCCTGGCCGCTTTGCCGCCATCTCCCGCACCAGCTGGTCGAGCAGCCAGCGCAGCACGCCGGCTTCGGCAAGGGCGGCGCGCACGTGAATGATCGGCGGCAGCACGTCGGACAGCAGCTCCATGCCCTGCGGCCCGAGCGCAATGTGGCCGCCGAGATAATGGAAATCCTCGCCAACGCCGTGGCGCGCCATGCCGTCGACCTTCTCCTTGAAGGCGCCGACCGCATCGGCGGGCGTAACGGCAAGGTCGCTCGCCAGGATGAAGGAATGCCGGCCGTTCAGAAGCGCAACGTCGCCTGCCTCGAGCAGAATGGGTTCACTGCCATTGTCGAGGCAAAGCCAGCAGCGCCCTTTGGCGACCGCGCTGATCTTGATCCGGTTCGGCCGGGGGAAGCGCAGCGCCCAGGCGCCGCCGGCGATCAGCCCGCCCGACACAAGGCAGCGCGCATCGAGCAGATTGAGCATTTCGGAGAGCGGGTCACTGATCATTTTTGAACGATGAAGCAGGAAATCGGGATTTGCAAGCATTCAGAATCCCGTTTCCCGGGCGTACATAAGGCCATCATGCAACAACGGAGGGCATGCCATGTCCACCCCACAAGCTCCCATCGGTTCCGGCTTCGGTGCGGCATCAACCGCCGCCGACGTCATTGCCGGGCACGATCTTTCGGGCAAGGTCGCGATCGTCACCGGCGGTTATTCCGGTCTTGGCCTCGAGACGGCGCGTGTGCTCGCCGAAGCCGGCGCCAGGGTTGTCGTTCCCGCCCGCAATCTCGGAAAGGCCAAGGCGGCCGTGGAAAGCATTCCCGGCCTTGCGGTGGAAAAGCTCGACCTGATGGACCCCTGCTCGATCGACGACTTCGCCGACCGCTTCCTCGAAAGCGGCGAGCCCTTGCATCTGCTCATCAACAATGCTGCCGTCATGGCGAACCCGCTGACGCGTGACGCCCGTGGTTACGAATCGCAGTTCTCCACCAATCATCTCGGCCATTTCCAACTCACTGCCCGCCTTTGGCCGGCGCTGGTGAAGGCCGAGGGTGCGCGCGTCGTCGCCGTCTCCTCGCGCGGCCACGTCTTCTCCGGCGTCGATTTCGACGATCCGAATTTCGAGAACCGCGAATACGCGCCCTATCTCGCCTATGGCCAGTCGAAGACGGCAAATGCTCTCTTTGCGGTCTCACTGGACGCTTTGGGTGCGAAGCACGGTGTCAGAGCCTTCTCGCTGCATCCCGGCGGTATCGTCACCACCAATCTGGTCCGCCACCAGTCGAGCGACTTCCTCAGGGCGAGCGGCTATGTCGATGAGGATGGCAAGCCGGTCATCGATCCGGAAAACAACAAGAAGACGATTGAGCAGGGGGCGTCGACCACCGTCTGGTGCGCCGTCAGCGAGAAGCTCGAGGGTCTCGGCGGCGTCTATTGCGAGAACTGCGATATCGCCACCGCCGTCCCCGGCGATTCGACCGAGATGCTCGGTGTCCGCCCTTGGGCAACCGATCCGGAATTTGCCGAACGCCTTTGGCAGCTGAGCGAGCGGCTGACGGGCTTCATCGCCAGCTGATGGCGCCACACGGCCACCCACAGTCACGGAGTCTGATTTCTCTACAACCTAAGTCTAAGGTGTCGCCGCTGTTTGCAACTTGTTAACCATGTTGCCTGAAGCTTTTCTGATTGGGGCGGGGGAGCGTCGGTCATGCATGCGCTGAAGGCGATAGACGATCTGGCCGGAGAACCGGCGGTCGAAGCGGGGGGGCCAGACCCCGAGGCGCTCCGCTACATTTTGCTGCGCCTTGCCGAAGAAGCCTCCACCCTTGGCATTGATCTCGTCGATATCGCCGGCGCTATCCAGGATATGGCGGGAATGTCGGCCCGGCATGCCTCCGCCTTCGATCATGTCACCCGCACAGCGCTGTCGATTGCCGAGACCAACCGCTCGGTCGCCGTGTCGCTGCGCGAGACCGACCGCACGGCGGCCGAGGCCCGCCACATGCTGAAAGAATCGGCCGACCGCCTAACCGGCTCCGTCGCCGAGATCGGCCACATGGTCCAGTCCTCCAACGAGATCGGCACTGAGATCGCCGGCTTCTCCAAGTCGCTTGCCGATGTCGACAATATCGCCGAGGAGATCAGCACCATCGCCCGCCAGACCAACCTGCTGGCGCTGAATGCCGCGATCGAGGCTGCGCGCGCCGGCGATGCGGGCAAGGGTTTCGCGGTCGTCGCCGCCGAGGTCCGCGCGCTTTCGCTGCAGACCTCGAAGGCGACCGGCTCCATCCAGCAGACGCTGGACGAACTGCGCGTGAAGATCGACCGGCTGTCGGCCGTCGGCAGCGATGCGCGCGACAGTGCGGCCGGCGTGCGTGACAAGTCGGAGGCGATGCGCGGTGCCTTCGAAAGCATGGAACATGTCATCACCCGCATCCTCGACAGTTCGACTGTCATGGCCAACACCACCGAGGCGGTCGACCAGCAATGCGCCGGCTTCGTTGAGAAACTCGGCGAGATGTCGGCCGAGGTCGCCGGCTCGAATGTCAGGCTGCAGCAGGCGGCTAAACGCGTCGACAGTGTCGTCGGCCTGTCGGAAACCCTGATCCAGCTGACGGCGAGCGCCGGCGTCAAGACCGCCGACAGCCGTTGGATCGAGGAAGCGCAATCGGTGGCAAGACAGATTTCCGGCGCCTTCGAACGCGCCGTCGCTGAAGGCCAGATCGGGCTCGATGCTCTCTTCGATCGACGCTATCGGCCGATAGCCGGCTCCGATCCGGCACAGGTGATGGCAGCCTTTACCGAGCTCACCGACCGCCTGCTGCCGCCGATCCAGGAACCCGTCACAGCCTTGGACGAGCGCATCGCCTTTTGCGCGGCGATCGACGAGAACGGCTATCTGCCGACTCACAACCGAAAATTCTCGCAGGCCCAGCGGCCCGGCGACACCGTCTGGAACACCGCCAATTGCCGCAATCGCCGCATCTTCGCCGATCGCGTCGGTCTTGCCGCCGGCCGCAGCACCGCACCCTTCCTCGTCCAGACCTACAGGCGCGACATGGGCGGCGGCAATTTCGTGATGATGAAGGATATCTCCGCTCCGATCACCGTGCGCGGACGGCACTGGGGCGGATTGCGGCTGGCAATCAAGGTCTGACCCCGGGATCAAACTCTGACCCCGCATTGCCGCCGCCCACAGGCCGGTCTATACCGCACCAATGAGACTACGCGCCGACATCTTCGTTTCAGCCCTCCTGCGCCGCGTCTTTGCCAGCGGCGATTTCGCCGCCGTCGAGAAGAGGGGCGCGGAGGAGGCGGGTGCGATCTTTATCCGCCAGCATTTCCGCAGCGGCCTGGAAACGCTCTATGCGCCGGCGCCGCAGACCGCCTTCGACGAAGGTCAGGCCGGTGACCGCCTGTTCGAGATCCGCCTGTCGCGCAGCGAACCGGAAGCGGTGCGTGCGATGCTGGAGCGCGAACGCAAATTCGACCCCGATCTCTGGATCGTCGAGTTGGAGGCGGAGGAATTGGGCGACATGATCCCGCTTGCCAGGGGCGGCTGACAGCAGGGCGCGTCAGCTCCTCGCCATTTCGAACAGCCCACCATGCGTTGAGGTCAGTCATTCCGGATCAGCGATACCGCCGCCCCATGACGCGCATGTCGCGCTGCGGCGCCGCCTGGCGGATGAAACGATGGTCGGGTACTGCCGCTGGAGCCGGCGTATCGGGCGCTTCCGGCCTATAGGTGTAGCGATCCGCACGCCGCCAGGCTTCGACGCGTTCGTGGCATTCTTCCGGATCGAGCGCATCGAGCACCATCCAGCCGCGCGTGACGTTGTGCTGCTGGTCGGCAAGGTGCGGATAGAGCCTTTCGAGCACGAAGACGGCGTCAAGAAAACTCATGCCGAGGCTGGTCAGCGTCGTGGCGAGCTGCTGGCCGGAAAGATCGAGCATGATGCGCTCGGCAAGCCAGCGGCTGGCGGAAAGCGCGTCGGCAAGTGCGGTTGCGAAATGCGTCGCCTCGCGCGAGCGGGCGAAGCGCACCAGCAGCGCCTCCTGAATGTCCGTGAGCGTGCGCAGACCGAGCCTGTCTTCGTCGGCACGGCCGAGATGACCGGCAAGCCCGAGGATGCGCTCGCGCAATGCCTCTTCATTGGCAACCCGCTGTTCCTCCAGCGCATCTGCCTCGTTGGTCTCGGCAGGCGCTGGTGAAAGCGGGACCGCCGGCGATTCCGTGATCGGCACCGATGCGCCCGCGGAGCGCGGCTGGCTCTGGCGCAGCGCCACCAAAGCATCGATGACCTTCGGCGAGAGTGAATCGCGGCTGACGATCGCCTTGACATGCGCTGCACCCTGCATGCGCGCGATGGTGATCAGCGTATCGTCGGCGACGGCCTTTGAGGCGGCAAGAAAAGGCGCCGCGATCTCGATCGGCTGGTTGCCGATGAACAGCGCCACGGCTGCCGGCATGTTCTCGCATTGGGACAGCGCCRCGACCGCCTGGCGCTTGGCCTCGTCGGAGGAGGCCTGAAACAGCGGCATGAAGAGTTCGGCAAATTGGCGCAGTTCGGACCGTGTCGGATGAGACAGGTTCTCGAAACTGCTGACAGTCGCCATTAACACCACGTCCTTTTTCCTGACGGCCAAGGGGCCTTCTAGGTCTCGAAACCGGTCACGCACAAAAACACCCCGAAAACGCAGAACAAGGGGACCAAGGGCCGATATACGCTGGCGGAACGCATGTCAGGCCATACGGTTATGAACAAATCCTACACCGGTACGGTTAATGCATGCTGAAGATTTTATTAAAAAGCAACAGAAATATACACGCTGAGCGAGTGTCAGCATGGCTGGCCGGCACTATAAAAGTGATCGGTTTGGAAGCGCCGTTGCGCGATGCTCATCGCCGCTGTGATGGTGGAAAAGCTCAGGCGATCCTATGATCGCGCAGCGCGTGCAGCAGCTTTTCGCGGCTGTCGTAACCGGCCTGATAAAGGTCGAGGGCTGCGGATGCCGCGAACTGCGCCTCGACGCTTTTGATGTCGACGCGCCGTTCCGAGCACCAGGCATCGAGGGCACTGCGCAGCACGTCGAGATCGTCAGGCGAGAAGGATGAATTCACCAGCAAAGACACCGCTTACCCTCCGCATTCCGGCAAGAGCGGGGAACATCTCCGATCGATCGGTGCCCGGAAACATGTGATCGACATGCGCGAACATACGCCCATCTGAGCGCCTCGCAATTAAATATTTTCATGACGCATTTTTGCAACACTGTCCCTTTCCCGGCGGGGAGATTGCCGCGCCAATGCCAACTATATGAATTATCTCTAATTTTATGCGTCGACGCCAGGCCGGGCCTTTGCGCGGGCGGCGTGAAACCAAATCAACTCTTCGGGCGTTAAAGGAGAAGTGAGGTGAACTGTGTTTGGCATCCGCCGAATATTAGTAAACTGTTAACTGTCATGTGGCTCAATTCGGATAGGAACGACGCGATTTGAGTAGTTGGATCGTTGAAACTCCGCATCACGGTATTTCAATCAAGTGCCGTGGGAAAGGCGCGAATGCCCTCGGTCCGGTCATCCCGGCACTGCAGGACGCGCCGGCTCGCACATTGGCGGGCAGGGTGAAATCCATCGCAAGTTCATCCGTCTCGGGCAGTGCATGGAGACGAGAATGGCAATAGTAGTCGCATTGGCGGATCGGCGGCCGCGGGCGCCGCGTCGCCCGGACAAAGAGCCCCGCGAAGCCAAGATCCTTTGGTTCACCGGCGTCCGCTACGAGCGGTTGGCCGAGAGCCCGAAACATCGTCCGGCGCCCGCGCCGCGCGTCAACAAGAAGTAACCGCTCTTCAACCTCAGCGAGCGGCGAATTGCTCGCAGCCGGCTTCCGTCAGGAAGTTGCGCGCGGCCTCATCGAAGCTCGCCTGCGGCGCCAGCGTCCGCAGCACGGCATAACCGTCCGGCCGTGCCATTTCCACCAGGATCGCCTGCTGCAGCTCCTGCGGCAGGTTTTTGCGCAGGTCGGTCAGCTGGATCGGACTGCCGGCCACCACATCGAGCGCACCACCGACCGACGTCCTGTCGTTCATGCTGAAGACCTCGTTGGAGGCGCTGTCGTAAATCGCGATCGACCAGAAGGGCACATTGCCCTTGGCGGTGAAATGCACCGGCGCATCCTCGACATCGAAGGAGCAGACGGCGGTGCGCACGAAGGGGTCGCCATTGGCAAGGCCGGCTTCGTCATACTGGTTGCCGAGCAGGTAGAAATTGTTGAGGTCGCCCTCTGCCTCCACGCGGGTTGCCGCATCCTTGCCGGTGAAATGCGGCAGCGACAGGATGATGACGAGATGCAGCAGGGCTGCGCCGAAAAGACCGGTCAGGACGGCGAAGAATATCCTAAGCATTGCCGCATCCGGTCTTGGTGAGTTTCGGCATGGCGAGGTCGATCACGCCGGAACTACCGGCGGTCGGAGTGTCGAACAGTGTCAGCACCAGCCGGAAAGTGCCGGCCTGTGGCAGGGCCAGCCAGTTGCCCGGCTGCGCCACGGCGGATATCTCGATCGAGAAACTGCTGTCTTGCTGGCGCAGCACCGTCCAGGAATTGAGCGCTGAGGGATGCCCGGTCGTCACCGCCGCCGGATTGCCGCCATTGTCGGCGGTAAACAGGGTCCAGAGCCGGGCAGGCGGCGTTTGCCCGCTGATGCGATAGCGGCAGCCGGCATTCAGCCGCGCGCCGTCGTCGTCGACGCTCGCCGTGAAGGTCAGGCCCTCGGCGCTGCCATAGAGCAGCTTGCCGGCGCGCGCCCGGTGCGATTTGGCATAAGGATCAGCCTCGACGGTCTGCAACGCCGGAAAGGCCTCCCAGGCGCCGAGCTTGATCGCCCCGAAACCCTGCGTCGCATCCAGCGCATAAAGCGAAATCATGATCCCGCCGCCAAAGGCGACGATCAGCGTGATCGCGATAAAGAGGGGGAATCGAAACACGTCAAGACCTTGGAAACCATATCGGATGAAAGGGTTACCACTGATTCTGGCAGGGTGGAATGCCACGCCACGACATAGAGGCCGATTGATCCACGGTCATGCCTACTGCGGCAAAGCCGTCATGGCGCAGGCGGCGACAGCAATCCACGCCGATGCATCGATGCCGGCGGACGCTGATGGGAGATCTGGACGTGAGGCGTGGCCGGCTACTCCGCGCTCGCCACCTTCGCCGGCGCGAGCGGGGCGGCATCCTTCAGCTTCTCGCCGAGCTTCTTGAGGATGTCCGTCGATTGAACCGAAAGCATGCGCGGCCGGATAAGCTGYGGCAATCCGTCCTGCTGCTTGGCGGCGGCAGTCTTGGCGAGATCCTTGTCCGAGGGTAGGGGGTTTTCGATGCCGGGGATGGCCCGCAGCGTGACACCTTGGTGGGCGTAGTCCATGGCGCGCTTGAAGGTCATCGCCGGCAGCGAGCCGCCGGTCATCTCGTTGGTCGAGGTATAGTCGTCATTGCCGAACCAGACGGCACAGGTGTAATTGCCGGTGAAGCCGACGAACCAGGCGTCGCGATAGGCCTGGGTCGTGCCGGTCTTGCCGGCTGTCACGATGCCGTTGTCGAGGGCTGCCTTGCGCGCCGTGCCGACATAGGGAACGCGCGACAGCATCTGGTTCATATAGGCATCGGCCTTTTCGGAGAGCACGCGTTTCGGCGCCGGCTCGTCGCGGTCGAAATCGTAGAGCACGTCGCCGTCGTAATCGAGGATCTGGGTGATGCCGTGGCGGCGCGACTGGTAGCCGCCGGCCGGGAAGGTGGCGTAGGCCGTCGCCTGGTCGAGCACCGTCACCTCGGAGGTGCCGATCGGGATGGTAACGTCGTCGCGGATCGGCGTTTCGACGCCGAGGTTTTTCGCCATTGCCCGGATCGGCTGAATACCGAGCTTTTCCTTGGCGAGCCGCACCGGCACGGTGTTGATCGACTGGGCGATGGCGGTCTCGAGTGTGATGCGGCCGGCATAGCGATTCGCATAATTATGCGGGCTCCAATTGCCCCAGGAGATCGGCGCGTCGACGATCGTCGTCTGCGGCGTCATCCCGCTCTCCATCGCCACCGAATAGGTGTAGACCTTGAAGGAGGAACCCGGCTGGCGCAGCGCCCTGGTGGCGCGGTTGAACTGGCTCTCGCCGTAATCCCGGCCGCCGACCATGGCGCGAACGGCGCCGCCGTTCTCGATCATCACCATCGCGCCCTGCTTGGCGTGATAGGCCTCGCCATATTCGCGCAATGACGTCTCGACCGAATCCTCGGCCGCCTGCTGGATGCCCATGTCGATCGTCGTGCGCACGATCAGCGAATGCTGGTGGAAACGCGGTGACAGCCGCTGCACCTCGTCGAAAGCCCAATCGAGGAAGAAATCGGGCGATTCCACCTCGTTGCGGTCGACGACGGTGGCTGGATTGCGCCTGGCGGCGATCACCTGGCCCTCGGTCATCAGCCCGCTCTGCACCAAATTGGTCAGCACTTCGTTGGCGCGGGCACGCGCCGCCGGCAGGTTGACATGCGGCGCGTATTTGGCCGGCGCCTTGAACAGGCCGGCAAGCATGGCGGATTCGGCAAGGTTCACATCGGTGATGTTCTTGCCGAAATAGAACTGTGCCGCCGCCGCTGCGCCGAAGGTGCCGCCGCCCATATAGGCGCGGTCGAGATAGGTGGAGAGGATTTCTTTCTTGGAAAGGTTCGCCTCGAGCCATAGTGCCAGGAACGCCTCGGTGACCTTGCGGTCGATCGAGCGTTCGTTGGACAGGAACAGGTTCTTGGCGAGCTGCTGGGTCAGCGTCGAGCCGCCCTGCACGACTTCGCCGGCGCGTGCATTCTCGCTCATGGCGCGGAAGAGGCCGATGAAATCGATGCCGAAATGGTCGAAGAAGCGCCGGTCCTCGGTGGCGATCACCGATTTGATCAGCGAATCCGGCAGCTCGTCGATCGGCACGGAATTCTGGTGGATGACGCCGCGATGGCCGATGACGTTGCCATAGCGGTCGGTGAAGGTGACGGCGAAATCGCCGCGGTTGCGCCAGTCCTCCTTGGTCGCCTCGAAGGCGGGCTGGGCAAGCAGCAGCATCAGCACCGAGCCGGCCGCCCCGAGCGTCAGCCCTTCGCCGGCAAGTTCGAAGACCATGCGCTTCCAGCCGCGCACGCGGAAGCGGCGGAAGAAGATGGTAATGTCTTCCCAGATCTCGGCGGCGCGGAAGCCGGCGTTCCAGACGGTCGAATCGATCCAGGAATCGATGCGCAGCAGAATGTGACGGCTCTTCCTCGGCCGCTTGTCCGCAGCCTCGTTCGCCGCTTTTCCGGGCCTGTTTTCTGGCCCGTTTTCTGGGTTGTCCGGATCCTGCACGTCCTGTATTCCCGCCTGATCGCGCTTCGGTCATATCCGACGAAAGCGCGAGGCCCGCATATGGCCGCAAAGCTCTCCGATACCAGGAGAGAATTCTCCGAGTACCAGGAGTATACTGAGAATTGATTGATTTTGCGGCTGATAACAAGAGAGATGCATGAGGGTCACGCGAATTTGCGGGCCGCTGTTGCAAGAAACGAACGATGAACGATCTGCCCTTCTGGAAGAGCAAGACGCTAGCCGAAATGACCGTCGCCGAGTGGGAAAGCCTCTGCGACGGCTGCGGCCTCTGTTGTCTCAACAAGATCGAGGAATGGGATAGCGGCGATATCTATTTCACCTCGGTCAGCTGCAAGCTGCTCGACGGCCAAAGCTGTCGCTGCTCCAGCTATGAGAACCGCTGGGATTTCGTGCCGGACTGCGTGCAACTGACGAAGGAGAACGTGCCTGACATTGCCTGGCTGCCGCCCACCTGCGGCTACCGGCTGGTCAATGAAGGCCGCGATCTTTACTGGTGGCACCCGCTCGTCTCCGGCGACCCGGAGACCGTCCATGCCGCCGGCATTTCCGCGCGGGGCCGCGCGATCAGCGAAAATGAGATCGATATCGACGATCTCGAGGATTATGTCGTCGACTGGCCGCTGACGGTGGGTGAGGAGAAGGACGAAGAGGAAGCCTAGAACAAGATGATTTTAGGCCGGGTCGGCCTAAAATCTGAATCCTGTTCTAACTTAAAGAGTTAGAGCATGATGTCGTCTGAAAACCGCTTACACTTTTCGGCATCATGCTCCAGGCGGGCTCAGGACCTTATTGCCGCGAGGAAGCGCCGCAGTTCCGTCTCGACATAGGCAGCCACCGGCCCGTCTGCGCCAAAACCCCACCAGAGCAGCGATCCCTGCCATTGCGACAGCATCAGCCGGGCGATTGTCTCCGGCGCCTTTGCCGATCCGAAACATCGGGCGATTGCCGCCGTCAGTGCCGCTCCCCAGGCCGCACCCCGGGCACGCAGCACCGGATCGCGGAAATCCTCGCGAAGCACCAGCAGTCCCTCGCCATAGGCGGCGGCATTGTCGCCGTAATCCTGCGACAGGCCGACGAGCAGCGCGACGGCGCCTTCCGGCGTTTTCGGCACGGTCTCGGCAAGCCGCGCTGTTTCCGCATCCAGCCGGCCCCAGGCGTAAAGCAACGCGGCGCGCAGCATCGCCGCTTTCGTCGCGAAACGCTGCACCAGCGTCGAGCCGGAAAGTCCGCTCGCTTTCGCCACCGCCGCAAAGGTCGCCGCCTCCGGCCCCTCGGCGTGGATCAGCGCCAGCACCATGGCGAGAAGCTGTTCATCGGAAAGTGTGCGGCGACGCGGCATGAAATTCCTCTTGCATTCGCCTCGAATGTAAACGATCATTCGTTTATATACAAGCGACGTCAGCTGGAGCAATTCCAGGAAAAGTGTGAAGCGGTTTTCCTTCCGGAATTGCGTGAAAACAAAGAGCTAAACCCGGGTGCTTACGGCGTGAAGGCCGTTTTAGCGTGGAGGATGGAGAAGTGAGAGCGAACCTGCGGGAGAAAGTAGCCTTGGTGGCGGGTGCAACGCGCGGCGCCGGTCGAGGCATCGCGGTGGAACTCGGCGCCGCCGGCGCAACCGTTTACGTAACGGGGCGCACGACGCGCGCGCAGCAATCCGAATATATGCGACCGGAGACGATCGAGGAGACGGCCGAGCTGGTGACATCAGCCGGCGGCAGGGGCATTGCCGTTCAGGTGGACCATCTCGTCAAGGAACAGGTCGAGGCGCTGGTTGCCCGCATCCGCGGCGAAGCCGGCCGGCTCGATATTCTCGTCAACGACATCTGGGGCTGCGAGAAACTGTTCGAATGGGACAAGGCCGTCTGGGAGCATTCGCTGGACAAGGGCCTGCGCATGCTGCGGCTCGGCATCGAGACGCATCTGATTACCGCCCATTACGCCCTGCCGCTGATGATCGAGCGGCCCGGCGGGCTGCTGGTCGAGATGACCGACGGCACGGCCGAATACAATGCCACCCATTACCGGCTGTCGCCCTTTTACGACGTCGTCAAAACCGGTGTCACCCGTATGGCCTGGGCGCATGCGCAAGATTTGGCGAAATACGGCGCCACCGCAATTTCGATCACGCCCGGTTGGCTGCGCTCCGAAATGATGCTGGATGCTTATGGCGTCAGCGAGGAGAACTGGCGCGAGGCGACGAAGGTGCAGCCGCATTTCGCCATTTCCGAAACGCCGCATTTCGTCGGCCGTGCCGTTGCCGCTATCGCTGCCGATCCCGACCGCGCCCGCTGGAACGGACAATCGCTATCGAGCGGTGCAATCGCCAAGACCTATGGCTTCGACGATATCGACGGTTCTCGGCCGGATTGCTGGCGCTACATGGTG
This sequence comes from Rhizobium sp. P1_E1, assembly GCF_056406015.1. Classification (NCBI taxonomy): domain Bacteria; kingdom Pseudomonadati; phylum Pseudomonadota; class Alphaproteobacteria; order Hyphomicrobiales; family Rhizobiaceae; genus Rhizobium; species Rhizobium sp. P1_E1. Next base: position 99,347 of record NZ_JBFUAY010000002.1, read on the forward strand.
GAAGTGCAGGAGCCCGGCAGGCCGGCGGATGTGACGGGCTATCGCTAGAACAGCATGATTTTAGGCCGGATCGGCCTAAAATCTGAATTAGAGCATGATGTCGTCTGAACCGCTCTCAAGTCCGTTACCGGGCGGCGGCGAGGCGCGCTGCGTCGCGAAACGAGACCAGTCGCTTCGTCTGTTCGTCCCACAGTACCAGCTTGACGCAACGCAGGCTTTCCATGAGCGTGATGCGGCCCATATCGGCAAGCTCAGGATGGTCTCGCAGCACCTCCGGCAGCCGGTAGTAAGGCACCCGGCTCGACAGATGGTGCACGTGGTGGATGCCGATATTGCCGGTGATCCAGCGCAGCACTGGCGGCAGGTCGTAATGCGAGGCACCGTGGAGGGCCGCATGCTGGAACTGCCAGTCCGGCTTCTTCGACCAATGTGTTTCCTCGAATTGGTGCTGCACGTAGAATAACCAGACGCCGGCAGCACCGGCCAGAAGCACGGTCGGCAGATGCACCAGCAAAAAGGGGACGATTCCGACGGCCCAGATCAGCAGCGCGGCGACCAGCGCGATGGCAAGATTGGTCGCCATGGTGGAGACCCAGGGCAGGGCGCCGGAGCGCATCATGCCGAAAGGCAGGCGCTGCTTGAAGAGGAACAGCCAGGCCGGTCCGATCCCGAACATCACGATTGGATGCCGGTAGAGCCGGTAACCAAGCCGGCCCCAACGCGACAGCGCGTTGTATTCGGCGATTGTCAGGGTTTCGATGTCGCCAACGCCGCGTTCGTCCAGGTTTCCGGCCGAGGCGTGGTGTTCCGCATGCGCCCGGCGCCAATAGTCGTAGGGCGTCAGCGTCAGGATGCCGATCGCGCGTCCAACCCAGTCGTCGACGCGGCGACGGGCGAAAAACGAGCCGTGGCCGCAATCATGCTGGATCATGAACAACCGGAGCAGGAAGGCGGCGGCGGGAAGGACGAGGATCAGGCCGGGCCAGAAGCTGTAATGAACCGCTGCCCAAGCGGCAGCCCAGAACAGCGCGAAAGGGATGACGGTGACGACAAGCTCGAAAGCGCTGCGTCCGGCTCGTGGCTGGCGATATCCGGCAAGGATCTTTAGCCAGCGTTTTTCAGCGAAAAGCTCGGCATTCCCTCGGGATCGCTCCGGATTTTCGTCAGACTCGCCCAAAGGGGCCACCTGGATTTCCTCGCACTCGCTGCGGCGCGCAGATTCGATCACAGAGTGACGCCGTGAAAGGCCGCGATGGCCGAAAGGCCGAGTGCAATCACTACGGCCGAGCGAATGAGGAAGAGCGGATAGTCGAAGTGGTACATTGTATGAAGAGTGGTCATGGTTGCAGCAATTCCTTTTTCGAGAAGATGTCAATGGGTGATGATGTCACGCCAGCGTGTCCGACAGGACGCGCTATCACTTGCGCCTTTAGGCGCAGCGAGGGCGAGAGTGGCGGCTCGATAAGAGGTTCTATTTCTTTGGAGCACTGCCCTGCGGGGCGGTTTTGGTCGCCGTCTTCATCTGGTTGGCGAATGTGCTTTCCACCTTCGCTTCCTGCTTGTCCTTCTTCGGCTTCCGGACCTCGCGATTGCTTCTTACCTGTCCTTTTGCCATGGATAAAATCTCCCTTTAGATCGAAATTGAAAGCCGCAGCCTGCGTGGTATTCGCCCCGTTTGTCGGTCGCGATCGAGATCGCGGGATCGTCATGAGGGGCAACCCGACAACACCGGGCCGCAGGGATGGAATGAAAATGATGCCTGCTGAAACCGCATCGCTGTCTGGAGGCGGATGACCGGAGAGGTCACCGAAAGCCAAACCCGACGTTGAGACGGGACGTCACCATGCTTTCGCGATCGGGAAAATGGCGGGCCGGAAATCCGGTCACCGCAAATGCCGCATCGGCCAAATCAGCGAGCCCTCCTTATAGAGTAAAATTGAGGTGCCATTAAGGCCGTCGCCGCAGGAAAGCCATATTTCCACAGGGCATAACGCCTGTCGCACAAAAACTATGCAGCGGTTTTGCGATCACGAAATGCGTGAAAACAAAGAGCTGAAGCGCGAGGAGCGAATCTGAAAGATTGCGACCGCCTTAGTCATTCACCGGAAACAGGCGGATCAGCTTCGTTCTTTCCATCTCCGCCAGGCCTGATGTCGACATGATGCCGCGGGCCAAACAGAGTTCTATGTCCCGTCCGATATCGAGCGGCACCAGCATACCGCCGGCCTTGAGCAGGCGGTCTGTCATCGACAGAAGCAGATCCACTTTCGCCTGGCAGCCATCGATTTCCAGGAGCGCCACCCGGCGCTCCCTGTCGATGTCTGCGAGATCCCTAGCCTGTTGCCGTTGTTGGTAAGCCCCGAATTGCACCCATCCGAAATAACCGGTCGCTACGACGCAGATACAGAGCAAGAGGATTTTCCGCACAATAATCCTTCGGAGCCGGGCGGCTCGCTTGCCTCTACAGCGCCGTGCGTCTTTTTAGACGCGCAAAGGACGCTGTAGCACTTTGAATTGCTGCATAATTTTGCCCTTAAATCGATTCCGATTTAAGGAGTTATGTAGCGGAGGATTTCCTGGTTTCTCCGAGTGACGGAAATGCTCAATCTTTTTGTTTTTGCGCTATCCGGAGGCAAAACCGCTGCGCACTTTTGCTGGTACTGCTCTAGCCGACAGCGCGTCTTTCGCGGGGTAATCCCTGTATCGCATATCGGTTAAAGACGGGGGTTACCGGTTTCGGCGGCGTCTTCAGCTTGCCGAAATGGTGTTCGAGCGCTTGTGAGAGCAAGGCCGGCGAGGTGACGCCCTCTTCGAACAGCCTGATCAACAGTATGGCCGCGACGTTGAAGACACGTTCGTTGCCGATCAGGATTTTGGCGTCGTAGCCGGCGTCGTCGAGCACGCCCTGCAGCATGTCGAGATCGGACGAAGTCAGATGCGGCTTTTCGAAAGTGGAAGACATCGGTCCTCCTTTCATCGGGGCAAGGGTATAAAAACCCTCAGTCGGCAGCGCCCGTACACTGGCTGCCGAAGTTGCGACCATGCGCCTTTCACCCAGGCAACGCAACGGGATTCTTGCAGCAAATATCGCTGCGGTTGATGAGTAGCCCGCACCGGTCAGGGTGCGGGCCGATGACGGTCATTCCGCCGCCTGATAGATGGGCCTCCGGGCGGCCGATCTCCGCGGACCGGCGGCTGCAAGCAGGGTGATCGCCACCGCAAGCAGCGCCACGAAAGCGATGCCGGCGATATAGGGGTTCCAGCCGAAATGTGGCGCGGCGCCGAAGACTGCCGAGGCGGCCGCGAGCACGATGCCGCCACCGATCTGGAAGGAGGCGAAAAGCAGTCCGGAGGCGAGCCCTGACTTGTCGTCTTCCACGTCGGAAAGGGCTGCGACCTGTACCGAAGGGTAGGTCATGGCGTAGCCGAGGCCGAGCGGGATCTGCGAAAACAGCACCAGCAGGATCGGGTCGACATGTCCGAGTGCTGTCACCCAGAAGATGTAGCTGAACGCCTGCAGGCCGACACCCGCCGCCATCAGCCCGGTGGCGCCGCGATTTTGCGCAAGCGTCGCAAAACGTGGCGCCAGGAACATCACGAAGACGCCGCCGAGCGCAAAGCAGAAGCCGGTCGTGAAGGCCGACCAGCCGATGACGTTCTGATAATAGAGCGTCGCCAGGAACTGGAAGCCGACATAGGCGCCCTGGAAGAGAGCGGCGATGGCATTGGCATGCCGGAGCTTGGCCCGGCGAAACATGCCGAGCGGCACCATCGGATCGGCATGCCGCGCTTCGACCACGAGGAAGAGCAGAATCAGCACCAGCGATGCCAGCAGCGAACCCCAAGTCGGGAAGGCTTGCCAGCCGGCGGCCGCAGCATTGGTGATGCCGAAGACGAAGAGCAGCAGCCCTGGCGTGATCGTCAGCGCGCCGGCCCAGTCGAAACTGGGCCGCGGTCCCGTCCTTTTGGGGTCGGCTGGCAGCGCCAGCGGCGCCAGAAAGAGTGTCAGGATGGCGACGGGCGCGCCCATGACAAGCGTCGCCCGCCAGCTGAAGATCGTCGCGGCACCGCCGAGCACCATGCCGAGCACGAAGCCGGTGGCGCCGGTAGAGGCGAAGACGCCGAGCGCCTTTGCCYGCGCGGTTCCCTCGCCGAAGACGGAGAGCAGCAGCGCAAGGGCTGCAGGCGCGGTGAAGGCAGCCGCAATGCCCTTGATCAATCGGGCGGCGATCAGTGTCGGCCCGCTATCGACGAAGCCGCCAGCGATGCTGGCGCCGGCAAAGATCGCCAGCGACCAGAGGAAGACGCGGCGATGGCCGAAGACGTCGGCGACGCGGCCGCCAAGCAGCAGGAAGCCGCCATAGCCGAGCACATAGGCGCTGACGGCCCATTGCAGCGATGTCGCCTCCATGCCGAGTTCGGCCTGGATGGCAGGCAAGGCAACGCCGATGGTGGAAACGTCCATGGCGTCGAGGAAATTGGCGGTGCAGAGCAGCAGCAATGCCAGCCCCGCCCCGCTTCGCGATTTGGAAAGAGTCATCGAAATCGTTCCTTCTTTACTGCCGCCTCATCGGGGGAGGTTGCCGGGCGGCAGGGAACGAGAAAATGTACAGCTTCCATTCCTATTGCAAATTGATAGTAGCTATGCCAGGTATTACTGACGATGATGAATGATGCCACGCTTCGCAAGATCGACCTCAATCTCCTGCTGGCCTTTTCGGTGCTGATGCAGGAGCGCAATGTCAGTCGCGCCGCCGAGCGCCTGCTGCTCGGCCAGCCGGGCCTGTCGGCCGCTTTGCGGCGCCTGCGCGAAGCGCTGGACGACGAATTGTTCGTGCGTGTCGGCCGCGGCCTGCAGCCGACGCCGCGCGCCCTTTCCATCGCCCCGGCGATTGAGGATGCACTGTCGGGCATCGAGCGTGCCATCCGCCCACAGGCCGAATTCGATCCGGCAAGCTGGCAGGGCGAGTTCCGCATCGGCATGTGCGACAATCTTGAATCGGCCTTCTTCGGCCCGCTTGCCGCCCGTCTTCTCCAGCTTTCACCCGGCGCCCGGCTGATCGGCATCGCTTCCGAAAAGCGCGATGCCGCACGCCGGCTGGATGAAGGCGTCTTCGATTTTAGCGTCGCGATGCATGACGAACCCGCCTCCTGGCACATTCGCGCGCCGCTGTTCGACCAAGTCTCGATCTGCATCTACGATGAAGCTCAGCTCGGGCTGAAGGCGCCGTTGAGCCTCAAGGATTTCGCCAATGTCGCGCATGTCACCGTCTCGTTCGAAGGCAACACCTCGACCGGTATCGACATGGCGCTGAACCGCACCGGCGATGTGAGACAGGTGGTGGCGACCGTCCCGCGCTTTTCCGCTCTGCCGATGGTGCTGAAGGCGATGCCCGCCATTGCCACCGTGCCGGAATCGATAGGTCGCTGCATGGCGCAGTTACATGGGCTGATGCTTTGCGAGCCGCCGCTTTCGCTGCCGACCGATCCCGTGACGATGCTTTATCGCCGAGTCGACCAGACGGACGGCCGGGCGCGCTGGTTCCGTCGCCTGTTCATCGATGTAGCCAATAAGGCGCTCGAAGCTTCCGGCTGCTGCGTATCCATTCCGAGAGCCGCTGCCTGACGGTCCGTTATAGCTCGCCTTTGTGGAAATAAGCTTCGAGGCGATAGCCGTCGGGGTCGATGATGAAGGCGGCATAATAGAAGCGCCCGTAATCCGGCCGGATACCCGGTTCACCATTATCCGTGCCGCCAGATGCGACGGCCGCCGCGTGAAAGGCATCGACCGCAGCCTCATTCGGGGCGACGAAGCAGAAATGCAGCCCGGATCGCATGTCGGCAACAACAGGCTGTTCAACCTGCATCACCCAGAGCCCGACCGTTTCCAGGCCGTAGCCGATCGTGGTGTCGGAATTGGAGAGGCGCTCATATCCGAGCGGCGTTAGCGCCGCATCGTAGAAACGGCGGGCTCTTTCCAGGTCTTTTACGCCGATGGAAATATGATCGAACATGGACTGCGAAACTCCCTATCTTCCGCTAATGGCCGCTCACACCCAAGATGGCTCGACGCCAACATCTTTCAACCGCTGTTCTAAAGCATGTCGCGCAAAAGTGTGCGGGACAGGCAGTCCTACGACTGCAGTCGCCTGCGGTAAAGCTGAGACCGGACATCGTCGCATCCCGCCCAGGTCTCGTTTAAACAGCGCCCTCAGCGACGTTTTGCATCTGGTGCAGGTCTGTCACCTCATAGGTCCAGACTCGAAACGCCTTCAGCACATGTGGTCCGAAGGAATTGATGAGCGGTATGTCGGCAGCGTCGCGCCCGCGTGCGACGATGATGCGACCGATCCGCGGTGTGTTGTTGCGCGGATCGAATGCATGCCATGCACCGTCAAGGAAGACCTCGATCCAGGCGCTGAAGTCCATCGGATCGACGACGGGAATGCCGATGTCGCCGAGATGGCCATTGATATATCGGGCAGGAATGTTGAGGCAACGGCACAACGCCACCGCGAGATGCGCAAAGTCGCGACAGACGCCGACGCGTTCGTGGAACGCCTCGAAGGCTGTCCGCGTCGATCGCGCCTGCATGTAGTCGAATTGGATATGGCCGTGAACGAAGTCGCAGATCGCCTGAACGCGGCCCCAGCCGGGTGAGACGGTGCCGAACATATCCCACGCAATTTGACTGAGACGATCCGTCTCGCAATAGCGGCTGCCCATTAGGTAGACGAGGCAATCATCCGGCAACTTCGAAACCGGGAGTTCCCTGGCGCCTGGCAGCGACCTGTCCGGTTTGCCGTCGTCTTCGATCGTCGCATCGCCCCATATGGTCAGGTCGCCCGCTGGGGCAACCAGCCGAAGACAGCGGTTGCCGAAGAGGTCGCGATAAGTCGAAGTGGGAACATTGGGCGTGGTGAATACCGTTTCCGGAATTCTGATGTCGGCCGCACGATCCTCATGCACCGACAACAGGCATACCAATGCGGTCGGCTGCGGGCAGGTCAGCGTCATTTCATAGCCATAACGGATCAACATGGAGCGTTCTCGCGCGTCCGGATCCGTCTAGCGGAAATCCGCCGCAGTTAGAGTATAGAAGGCGCGGCGGCGGTAGGAATAGGCTTTGTGCGCCACGACCTGAATGGAGTTGCGCAGGGCGTCGAAAGACGAAAGCCACCTCGTTTCCGAAGGCTCGGTTCTTTGCAATGCGGCGTCGGATTTCGCCAGCGCGCCAACCTCGATGAAGAACAACACCTGGAACATGCCGTCATGGCCGACGAAGCGCACAGCATTTCTCGCCGCATCGAAGCTACGGCTTTGGTTTAGAAACGCTAGCGCCATGGTTGGACCGGCGGGCTCTTACGAGCACTCCGAGCGGCGCCCGACAGCCTCAACCATTCCTTCCGGTATCCTATGTTGAGGAGATTGAAGGACATCATGTCCTTCCCGGCCTCCGAACGGCTCTTGCCGATCATGGCATGGTCGGCGTGCGCGGGAACGCTTGCAGAAACACGATAGACGGTCCACGAACGGGCGGATTCGATCCGGCGGTCGTGTTCGATCTCCATCGAGTAGCGGCCGGGCGCTTCCCATGTGTGGACGGCAAATGCATTCCGTCTTCGTTCGGCTTCGTCTCCATGGCTGTTCACGATGTCAACCTTTCGTCATTCGGGCCGCGGCCTTGGCCAAACGTCCTCTCGATCAGTGTTGCGCCGCTGCCGGCGGGCGATAGGTTTACCAGTTCCAGGCTATCTTCCGTCGCGACCCGCTCATGACGTTCATCGTCACTACGGATGCGGTATTGCAGCACATTTCCTCTCAGAGGCAGCGTGGCGGTAATGCGGTATGTGTCGGGAAGCTTGGAGGGAACGACCAAGAACCCGTCCTTCACCCGGACAGTCTGCCCCACCTTGAAGATATGTGTTGCTGCCTCGCGCCGGACTGAGCGTCCATTGCGTTGCGGGATGCGCGTAGCGGTCATGACGGTTTGTGGTCCTTTTCGAGCACGGTTTCGAGATCTGACAGGTGGATAGGCATCATCTGCTGCGTCGAACTCTGCGCGGCGATCGCCGGCAGGTGGATGAAGGCGCCGACCCGTCGCCAGGCAAGCCTGGAAACGCTTTCGATCAATTCCTCGTCATAATCGACGCGGTATTCTCCGGCTGGCTGCGTCGCGTCGAAACCGGGCAGGCGGAATGGGGATGAAAAGCGGACGACGGTTTGTGTGGTGCGACTAGTCACTGCTGAGGCCTCCGCAGGAATACACCGATGCGTTTCCTGTATCGTTGAGATCCGAACCGGACGAACTCGAGTCTGCCGGTACATCCGCGGTCAGCGCCAAGCTCATTCCGGATCGGAACAGGCGAACTCAACGCCGGAACGACGTCATGGATCGCTGTCGAGAATTCAGTGGTGATGGCGGGTCGTAGGTCTCTGACACCGCGAAGCCAAGTTGGCCAAATCGACGAGACCTATCATTGCGCCTCTATTGAGTTTAAATCAAGATAAATTCTGATTTATCTATAAAAAACGCCAAATTAACTCTTCGTTCAGGAAAATAAAATGAAGCGAGATGGCGTATAAAATTCTATTCATTTCCTGATTATTACAAAATATCCGGTCGGATTGATTTCCTGAATATCTCAAAAAAATTCCCTCCGCGAATAATATTTCTTGGCACTCCTATCAATCGAGTGCCACGAGTGTTATTTATGAGTTGCAGCCGCCATACGCGCCGGCAGCAGAAAGACCTCTATGAAATTCCGTTCACTTCACGACCGCGTCGTCATTCGACGTGCGGAAGGCGATGTCAAATCCAAGGGCGGGATCATCATTCCAGACACCGCCAAGGAGAAGCCGCAGCAAGGCGAAGTGGTCGCAGTCGGCCCGGGCCTGCGCGACAAAAGCGGCAATCTGGTCCCGCTCGATGTCGAGGTCGGTGATCTCATTCTGTTTGGAAAATGGTCGGGGACAGAGGTCACGATCGATGGCGAAACCCTTCTGATCATGAAGGAGACCGACATCATGGGCATCGTCGAAAAGACCGAGGCGGCTGCCGACAAAGCCGCCTGAGAGTCGAATTTGTGACCGCATCTCAAGACTGAACTGGGAAGAAATATCATGTCTGCCAAGGAAATCAGATTCTCCAACGACGCGCGCGACCGCCTGCTGCGCGGCGTCGAATTGCTCAACAACGCCGTCAAGGTGACGCTTGGCCCGAAGGGTCGCAACGTCGTCATTGACAAGGCCTATGGCGCACCGCGCATTACCAAGGACGGCGTCAGCGTCGCCAAGGAGATCGAGCTCGCGGACAAGTTCGAGAACATGGGCGCGCAAATGGTGCGCGAGGTGGCTTCGAAGACCAATGATCTTGCCGGCGACGGCACGACGACGGCAACGGTGCTCGCCGCCTCCATATTCCGCGAAGGCGCAAAGCTCGTCGCTGCCGGCATGAACCCTATGGATCTCCGGCGCGGCATCGATCTCGGCGTTACCGCCGTCGTCAAGGAAATCAAGGCGAGGGCGATGAAGGTCAAATCGTCAAGCGAGATCGCCCAGGTCGGCACCATTGCCGCCAATGGCGACGCCGCCATCGGCGAGATGATCGCCAAGGCGATGGACAAGGTCGGCAATGAGGGCGTCATAACAGTCGAAGAGGCGCGAACCGCCGAGACCGAACTCGACGTCGTCGAGGGTATGCAGTTCGACCGCGGCTATCTCTCACCCTATTTCGTCACCAACGCCGAGAAGATGCGCGTGGAACTGGAGGATCCCTATATCCTCGTTCACGAGAAGAAACTCGGCAGTCTGCAGGCGATGCTGCCGATCCTGGAAGCCGTCGTACAGACCGGCAAACCGCTGCTCCTCATCTCGGAGGACGTCGAAGGCGAGGCGCTGGCGACGCTTGTTGTCAACAAGCTGCGCGGCGGCCTGAAGGTCGCAGCCGTCAAGGCGCCGGGCTTCGGTGATCGCCGTAAGGCCATGCTGGAAGACATTGCCGTGCTCACATCAGGCCAGATGATTTCCGAGGACCTCGGCATCAAGCTCGACAACGTCACGCTCGATATGCTCGGCCACGCCAAGCGCGTGCTGATCGACAAGGAATCCACCACGATCATCGACGGCTCCGGCGAGAAAGCGGCCATCCAGGCTCGTATCCAGCAGATCAAGGCGCAGATCGAGGAGACCACTTCCGATTACGATAAGGAAAAGCTGCAGGAACGCCTGGCGAAACTCGCCGGTGGCGTCGCGGTTATCCGCGTCGGCGGCGCGACCGAAACGGAAGTCAAGGAAAAGAAGGACCGCATCGACGATGCGCTGAACGCCACCCGTGCGGCGGTCGAAGAGGGCATCGTGCCCGGCGGCGGCGTGGCACTGTTGCGCGCCAAGTCGGCGCTCACGGGCCTGACCGGAGAGAACGCCGACGTGACGGCGGGCATCTCGATCGTGCTCAGGGCGCTCGAAGCGCCGATCCGGCAGATCGCCGACAATGCCGGGTTCGAGGGCTCCATCGTCGTTGGAAAACTCGCGGGCAGCAATAACCACAATCAGGGCTTCGACGCACAGACGGAGACCTATGTCGATATGATCGAGGCCGGCATCGTCGATCCCGCCAAGGTCGTGCGCACCGCTCTGCAGGACGCCGGCTCGATTGCGGCGCTTCTGATCACCGCCGAGGTGATGATCGCTGACATTCCCGCAAGAGACTCCGCCCCTGCAGCCGGAAATGGCGGCATGGGCGATATGGGATACTGAGAACAGCCTGAACCGTCCGGCGTGGCCGGACGGCGAACCCGAACAATAGACAGGGAGAATTCCAATGTCCGTTCAGAGCAGCAGCAAGACATCGATCACCCAGCGTTTCGACAGTTACCAGCCATCCAAGACACTTCTCGTCTGGGCCTGCGTCGTCACGGCAATCGCCACGATGATTATCGGCTTCAGCTGGGGAGGTTGGGTAACAGGCGGCACGTCAAGCAAAGCGGCAGCCGCCGCCGGCGACGTTGCACGCGGAGAACTGGCGTCCGCCATTTGCGTCGAACGGTTCAATGCGGCGCCGGATGCGGGCGCTAAACTGATCGAGTTCAAAGCGATTACCGAAGGCTACAAGCAGCGTCAGTTCGTCGAGGCCGGCGGTTGGGCGACCATGCCTGGGCAGAGCTCACCCGACAGCCGAAGTGTTCAGGCCTGCGCCACCGCGCTTGCCATCTGACACCATTTTTCAGAGCGCTCCGATATGTGTGCGGAGCGCTTCCACTCTCAAAGCAGGAAATGACCAATGATCCGTTTTGTGAAAAAGAGCGACCCGCAGCCACCCGCAGACGACGCCGGCGACAACCGCTTCCAGAAAATCCGCGAGGCAGCTGCCGACGAGCATAAGAAAGCCGCCAACGACAGCACACGACGCCGCCCGCCGCAGGCAACGGAAGATGACGATCCGCTTATCTGAGAGGGTATGGAAAAGCGTCCTTGAACAGGTCTCCAGCGCAGCCGTGTAAGCCGGCATATGGCGCGATCTGAGGGCAGGGACGTACCCAGGGCGCTCCTTGAAGACCTAGCGATAATCCAGCCAGGTCCCGCCAGCGTCGGCAGAACGCACGCAGTTTTCCACCCAGCGTACCCCTTCCAGTCCGGCATCGACATCGGGAAAGACGAGGTCTTCGATCCCCGCAGGGGCGAGGCCGCGCTCTCTGTTGATGGCAAAGCCGAAGCGGCGATAAAGGTTCGCCCAGGCTTCGAAGAGACCTTCCGGGTGACCGCCGCCGATCCGGTCGTCGATCCTGGCCTCGGGATAGAGATAGTCCATGCCGCGCTCGAGAACGCGGGCCGGTTCGCCCTGGATCTCGTAGGAGAGCTGGTTCGGCCGCTCGTCCCACCATTCGATACTGGCCTTCGAGCCGACGATTCGGATCTTCTGGCCGTGCATGGAGCCGGCATTGACGGCGCTCGACCAGATGGTGGCGATCGCGCCATTATCATATTCCATCAGGGTCACCGCATTGTCTTCCAGCGGCGCGCGGCTTTTGACGAAGCTCTGGCGGGTGCAGAGCAGACGCCTGATCTTCAGGTGCGGCAGGATGACCTTGGCGATATAAAGCGGGTGGGTCCCGACATCGCCGAGGACATAGCTGGGACCTGCGAATTTCGGGTCGACGCGCCAGCGCGTCGAGGGGTTCTGCTCCTCCACCGCAGCGCTATGGAAGCCATGGGCGAATTGCAGGTTGACGATGCGGATCTCGCCGAGATCACCATTCCTGACCATGGCGCGTGCCTGCTCGATCATCTGGTGGCCGGCATAGCCGTAGGTCACGCCGACGATCCGGCCGCGCGCCCGGGAAAGCRTCTTAAGTTCTTCGGCCTCGGCGATTGTGAAGCAGAGCGGCTTTTCGCAGATCACATGCAGATCATGTTCGAGTGCCGCTTTGCAAATCGCGAAATGGGTGTTGTTGGGTGTCGCGATCGACACGGCCTCGATGCCGTCGGCGCGCCCGGCTTCGGCCGCAAACATAGTCGCATAGTCCCGGTAGCTCCTGGCTTCGTCGAGCCCCAGATCGAGGCCGAAGGCGCGGCCGCGTTCGGGATCGATATCGAAGGCACCCGCCATAAGGGTAAAGACGTCGTCGCGATGCGCTGCCGAGCGATGAATGTAGCCGATCTGGCTGCCTTTGCCGCCGCCGACCATACCCCAGCGGATCGGTTTTTGCCTGTTATTCGTCATAGTTTTTTCCCTAGCAATTCCAGCAAAAGTGCGCAGCGGTTTTGCGTCCGGAATTGCGCAAAACAGAGATGGAGCGTTTCCGTGTTTCGAAGAAAAACGGAAATGCTCTAGAACCCGACCGACCTGAGGTAATCGCGGCTTTGCTTCACATCTTCGAGGCTGCCGGCGACATTGAGCGGATCGCGCTCCTGCTCGACGGTGATGAAGCCGTGATAGCCGATCTCCTCGAGCGTCCGCTTGACGGCGGGATAATCGATGACCCCGCGGCCGATCGGGCACATGACGCCCTGTCCGCAGGCCTCGAAGAAGCGGATCCTTTCACCCAGCACACGGTCGAAGACGCCCTGGTCGATATCCTTGAAGTGGACGTAGTCCAGCCTGTCGGCATAGCGGCGAAGCATCTCGACCGGATCCATGCCGGCATAATAGCTATGGCCGGTGTCGAGGCAGAAGCCGGCGATCTCCTGCGGAATGTCACCTGCCACCCGCTCGATTTCATCGGCAAATTCGATATAGCCGCCCGCATGCGGGTGGATGACCGCGCGCACGCCGTATTTCCGCCGAGCGAGTTCGGCGATCGCCGTGATGTTGGCGACCATCCCGGCCCAGGCCTTGTCATCGAGACGCGGCGCACGATCGGAATGGCCGGCAGCATAGTCCCGTTCGTCGTGCCCCCAGTCCATGACCGTGAGATAGGGCGTCTTGAACCGCTGGCCCGCCACCTGTTCCGGCTGCGGCAGCCTGGTGATAACGGCGCAGATTTCGTCCGTCTGCCGCAGCAATGTCTCCCGATTTTCAGGAGAGACCAGATCGTCGAAGATCGTGCCGGCGACGATGAAGAGATTGCGCTCGGTGAGCGCCTTTGCGACGAGCGCATCATCGAGCGGCACGTAACCATAGGGCCCGAGTTCAAGGCCGCCATAGCCGGCTGCCGCCGCCTCGTCGAAGACGCGTTCCCAGGAGGGAAGGTTTGGATTGTTGACGTCATCAACGCCCCAGCAGCAGGGGGCTGTCGTAATCGTGATGGTCACGGTTTTATTCCTGATAGTGGGTGCCGGGGCGGATGTTGGCGATCAGCCAAGTTTCCCGGGCCAGTATTTGTCGACATATTTTTGAATTTCGGAGCGCATGAAGCGCCCGGAATCGTCGGCGCGCTCCTCCCAGCCGAAGACGCAGGCGGTGATGATGCCGTCGAACCCGACTGCGGCGAGCGAGGAGAAGAAGACATCCCAATTGATCTCGCCCTGGTACATATCCATGTGCTGATGGATGGTGACCTTCGCGCCCGGCGGATTGATGATGTAGCGCAGCCCGGATGACGCCTTGTGATTATAGGTATCGGCCACATGCACATGGGCGATCAGCGGGCCGGCATCGCGGATCATTCGCGCCATATCGTCACCGAAATAGAAGGTATGCGGCGCGCAGTAGAGGAATTTGACGTTCTTCGAGCCGATGGTCTTCAGCATGTCGATCGCCGGATGCAGCGTTTCGCACCAGTCTTCCGGATGCGGTTCCATGTTAAGCGTGACGCCCTCGCGCTCGAACACCGGAACGAGCTCTTCTATCGAGCGCCACCAGGCAGCCTCGCTGTGCTCGTGGGTATGCATGCCGCCGCAGCAGCTGGCGCGGTGGCTGCGATCCGGCGACGGGCCGCGGCCGAATTCCGAGTTCATCGTATCGCAGCCCATTTCGGCGGCGATCGCGATCGCTTCCTTCCAGTAGCGCACTGCGGCCTGCCGCTCGTCCTCATGCGGGCTCGCCCAGCGATACATCGGCAGGATCGAGGCGAGCTGGACGCCGTGATCCTTCAGGGCCGCCTTGAATTCCGCAATGCGTTCCTTGTGTGCCCGCGGGCGCACCCACCAGGGCAGAAAATCGTCGCGCGGTGAAAGCTCGATATGCTCATAGCCGAGCTCCGCTGCCTTGCGGCAGAGGTCGCGCAGGTTGAGGTGACGGTGCATATGCGGGTCGAGTGCGATCTTCATCTGGCTCCTCCGTCATCCCCGGCCGCTTCGCGCCGGCGGATGATCCTTGATCTCGTTTTGGACCGACCGGTGCTCCTCCCGGATTGCTGGCACGATACTGCTGCGGCGCCCCGATACTCCAATGCTTCCTTGATCAAATTTGATCATTGACCCCAGAGCATGCCGATGCTCTGCTGTGTCAGCTTTGGGAGTGAGTGAGACCTGATGAAGGTGACTTTGAAGGATGTCGCACGGCAAGCCGGCGTTGGTACCGCGACCGTCGAGCGCGTTCTCAACGACCGCGGCGGCGTGCGGCCGGAGACGGTGGAGAAGGTCTTCCTGGCGGCAAGGCGGCTTGAATACCGGCAAAGCCTGCCGGTCGCCCATCGCGGCCTGATCCGGATAGAGGTGATCCTGGTTCGCCCGGAGACCAGCTTCTATTCGCGTTTGAACCGGGCGTTCGAGCGCATCGCCGCCTCGCTCGACGACAGCATCACCGTTCACCGCACCTTCGTCCGCGAGAACGAACCGGCGCAATTCGCCCGCTACATCGCCAACCCGATGGCGCGCCGATCGGCACTGATCGTGGTTGCGCCTGACCATGCCGATGTCGTCACCAGCGTGCGGAAGGCGGCCGGTCTCGGCATCCCCGTCGTTCAGATCATGACCCGTCCGGCCCCCGAACTGCCCTATGTCGGCATCGACAATTATGCTGCCGGACGCACCGCGGCTCACTACATGTCGGGCATGCTGGCGCAGCGCCCCGGTTCGTTCGTCGCTCTCTGCCACAGCGGCGCCTATGAGAACCATAAGGAGCGGATCCGCGGCTTCTCTAGCTATCTCTCGGAGAAGGGTTCAAGCGAACATCGTTTCATCGAGGTCATGTTCGATCTCGATGATGAGCACAATGCCATGGAACTGCTGCAAGCGGCCCTCCGGCGGGAGCCCGGCATCATCGGCGTCTATAGTGCCGGCGGCGACAACAAGGGTGTTGCCAGGGTGCTCCAGGCAAACAAGGCTAGGCGGCCGTTCTGGGTCGGCCACGAATTGACGGAGCAGACGCAGCACTACCTGCGCCACGGCATCATGTCGATCGTGCTCGACCAGGCGCCGGAGGTCCAGGCGAGGCGTTCAATAGACCTTGCCCTGAACAGGCTCGGCCTCATCGAGGTGGAGGTCAGCTCCGACCCTGTGCGCTTCCTGACGATCACGTCGGAAAACCTCTGAGGCGGGATAAGGATGCCCGGACAATCCGCTCGACTGAGCGCTAGCGGCTTTCTCACGACGCTGGACGCAGCCTTACTGCAACTGCGGCTTTCTGAGAAAGCTGTTGCGGTCGGCGGATTTGATGCGCAGCCAGGCTTCCCGGCCGTTCCTGAGAATCCGCATGGGGATTTCGGCGCCGGCCGGGCCGCTGCTCCAGAGCTTGCGGTAGAAATCGGCCAAGCCATCGACCTCTTCGTCGCGGATCTCCGATATGATATCGCCCTGACGCAGGCCCGCCTGGGCGGCCGGACCGCCTTCGGCCACGCTCATGACCACCACGCCGCCATTGCTCTCGGCAGAGAAGGCGCCGAGCCAAGGCCGCGGCGGCTTGTTGACCTGGCCGCGGTTCAAGAGATCGTCAAGGATCGGCGGCAAAAGGTCTATCGGCACGACCATGTTGATATCGGCAACCTCGTCGCCATCGCTCATCTGCAGGCGAAGCGAACCGATGCCGAGAAGCTTGCCGTCCGAACCGATCAGCGCCGCACCGCCCCATGAGGGATGGGCCGGTGCCGTGAAAATCGCCTCGTCCAGCAGATATTCCCAATAGCCGGCGAATTCCTGCCGGGCGACGATATTTGCCTCGACGAATTCTCCGATGCCATCGGCAAGCACGACGGGATCGCCGGGCTTGGCTGTCGCCGCGTCGCCGAGATCCACCGCCGGGGCATTCAGGGCCCCGAGCGCCTGGACCAGGCCGAAGCCGCTTTCCTGATCATAGGCAAGCGCATGCGCGGGAACCACGCGCCCGTCATGGGTCGTCAGCCAGACCTCTTCGGCCTCGGTGATGAGATAACCGATGGTCAGCACCAGCCCGTTGTCGCGAATAACCACGCCGCTGCCTTCCCGGACAGTGCCCAGCGTCTCCGCCGTGAAGGCATCTTCCGGAATGGAGGAACGTACGGCCACGACTGACCGCAAAATCGGATCGATATTCATACTTTCATCCCGATGGGCGCCGGCGCGAAAGGCCGAAATCCGGCGCATTCCACCCTGAATAAGTAAGAAGATGGATGGGCGGAGGCAAGGCTGTGGCGGAGGGAATTTCCGCCACCGCATTTGATGATGCGCTGGAAACGTGGAAAGATCCAAGCGGCTATCGGTGCGGAGACCCGCCGATTCCGTAAGGGAATGCGCAACGCATTCAATCCGCGATCAAATCGGTTGGAATCTGCGATTTCCGTAAAATCTCACACAGCGCAACGCTGCGTCATTCCGTCGACCATCCTCTTCAAACTTGTGGGTATGATATTTTTTGATGACAGTGGCACTGTGCAACAATATACGGTCAATCCTATCAGGAATCAGACTGACACGGATCACGACATGAAAGACTGGCATCCCGATCTCAGCCGCAGCAGCAGCCCCCGTTATATGGCGATCGCCGATGTGATCGAAATGGATCTGCGCAGCGGGCACCTGGTGGTTGGGGACCGGCTGCCGCCGCAACGTGAACTCGCCAAGCGGCTGAATGTCGATTTCACGACGGTGGCGAGAGGTTATGTCGAGGCGCAGAAGCGCGGGCTTGTGGATTCGCATGTCGGCCGCGGCACCTTCGTCACCGGTGGTGCGGACAAGGAGCGCCAGGGCTTCGCACCCGACGCCGCGCCCGATCCCCGCCGCGCCTCCGTCGTCGATTTCTCGATGAACATGCCGCCGGAACCGGATGATCCGGAACTGATCGCCCGCATGCGCGAGGGCATGTCGGCAGTGGTGGCGAGCCTCATTCCGCTGCTGCGCTACCAGGGTTTCGGCGGCTCCAGCATGGACAAGGAGGCTGCAGCCTCCTGGCTCAGCCGTCGCGGGCTGGTGCCCTCGCAGGAGCGGATCTTCGTCACACCAGGCGCCCATCCGGCCCTGCTGGCGATCTTCGGCCTGCTGGCAAAACCGGGCGAGACCGTGCTTTCGGAAGTCATCACCTATCCCGGTATGCGCTCGATCGCCGCCCAGCTGCGGCTCAATCTGGCCGGCCTGCCGATGGACGAGGACGGTATCCTGCCGGACGCCTTTGCAGACGCCTGTGAAAGATTGAAACCGAAAGCGCTCTATCTCAATCCGACGCTGCAGAACCCGACGACGCTGACCATCCCGGCCCGGCGCCGCGAGGAGATCTGCGCCGTTGCCCGCAAATATCACGTGCCGATCGTCGAAGATGATGCCTACGGCTTTATTCCACAGCAAGGCCCGGCGCCGCTCGCCGCCATGGCGCCCGATCTGACCTGGCATATCGGCGGGCTGGCGAAATGCATCGGCGCGGGTCTGCGCCTTGCCTATGTCGTGGCGCCGGACAGCAAGGCTGTGTGGCCTTTCGTCAGCGCCATGCGCGCCAACAATGTCATGGCCTCGCCGCTGACCGTGGCGCTCGCCACCCGCTGGATCGAGGACGGCACCGCCGATACGATCCTGCGTTTCATCCGTGCTGAGGCGGCCGCCCGCCAGCAAATGGTTGCTGCCATCCTGCCGGCCGGCAGCTACCGCGCCGATCCGATCAGCTTCAACATCTGGCTGCCGCTTTCCAACGGCTGGACCCGCTCCACCTTCGGCAGCCATACTCGTTCTTCCGGCATCGGCGTCGTCGCAAGCGATGCCTTCACGGTCGAGGGCGTCGCACCCGAGGCCGTACGCGTCTGCCTTGGCGGACCGATCACCCGGGAGAAACTGCAGGGCGCACTGGAATTCATGGCCCATGCGCTGGAAGGCCCACCGGAAATGGCGGCGTCGTTCTTCTGACGCAGAATTCCGCCGCGGGCTGATTAGGCACTGACGAAATCCGGAAGCAGTCGGGAATCAGATCGGCCGCACCCAAGCTGTCCGGGGATGGCGAAGCATATCCGTCACGTTCACGTTTGATCCGTCCAGGCTGCCAAGCCTGGCTGCAGCCCCAAATGCTGCTTCAGAAATCTGCAGTCAGCTTTGCTGCCGGCCTGCGCTGGGAGTTCTGCGGCATTCTGGCGAATTGACTGGTAATTTCTTTCCAATGTACTTATATTGAAAGCATTCATTTTAGACATTGAGTGCATCAATGTCCGCGGCACAGGAAAGCGAGATCGTCATGGATACGGAATATCCCCCACTTCCTCCGATACAGACCGGCATCAGGGGGCGCTGCCCGCGCTGCGGCCAGGGTCATATGTTCAAGGGCTTCCTGACACTGCAGCCGGAATGCGAGGTCTGCGGCCTCGATTATTCCTTCGCCGATCCGGCCGACGGTCCGGCCTTCTTCGTCATCTGCTTCGCCTGCATACCAAGCGTGCTGCTCGGCGTCTGGCTGGAGGTGGCCTTTTCGGCGCCGATCTGGGTGCAGCTTCTGGTCACCGGCCCCTTCATGCTCGCCACCTGCATTCCGCCGCTGCGGCCGCTGAAGGGCTGGCTGGTCGCCAGCCAGTATTTCTACAAGGCGGAAGAGGGCAAGCTCGCCTAAAGCATGTCGCGCAAACCTGTGCAGCGGTCTTGCGATAACGACATGCGTAAAAACAAAGACCTAAAGCATGTCGCGCAAAAGTGTGCAGCGGTGTTGCGAAAACGACATGCGTCAAAACAAAGACCGAAAGCCTGAGGGGCGAATCTGAAAGATCGGGACGCGCTTTAGGGCCTGTTGAGCGTCGCGCGCAGGCGCGGCGTTGCGAAATCGAGCAGCGCCCGCAGCTTCAGCGGCACCAGTCCCTGCGCGGGATAGACGAGATGCACCGGCGCCGGCGGTGGTTCGAAATCGGCAAGCAGCGGCACCAGCAGGCCGGCGCTCTCTGCGCGTGCGGCCTGGTAGGAGAGCACGCGGGTGATGCCGAGGCCGGCAACAGCTGCGTCTACCGCCGCCTCGGCGGTGTTGACGGCAAGCCGCGAGCGGATCGGTACTGTGAGATCGCGTTTGCCCTCGGTGAATGTCCAGCTGAGCATCGAGGCCATGCCCTCGAAGGTGACGCAGTCATGCGCGGCGAGATCGCATGGATGCCGAGGGAGGGCGTGCCGCTTGAGATAATCGGGGCTGGCATAGACCGTGCGGCGGATGGCGCCGAGCCTTGAGGCGATCAGGTTGCTGTCCGGCAGGTTGCCGATCCTAAGCGCCACGTCGATATGATCCTCGACGAGGTTCGACAGTCGGTCGCCAAGCATCAGCCGCAGATTGATATCGGGATAGGCTTTCAAGAAATCCACCACGACAGGCAAGACATGCAGCCGACCAAAGACGATCGGCGCGGTCATCGTCAGTTCGCCCTTTGGGGCGCTATATTCGCCGGCCGCCGTCCGTTCTGCCTCTTCCACCCGATCGAGAATTTCCCGCGCGGCCTCGACATAGGAGCGGCCGGCCTCCGTCAGCGTGATCTTCCGGTTGCTCCGTTGCAGCAGCTGGGCGTTGAGGTGTGCTTCCAGTTCCGAAACCTTGCGGCTGACGGTTGCGAGCGGGGATCGCAGATGTCGTGAGGCGGCCGAGAGGCTGCCCTGTTCGACAACGGCAAGGAGCACGGTCATGGCGTCGAGGCGGTCCATTCTATCCTTCCATGAATTGGTAACATGCCTTCCAGATTAGCATTCTACTGCAGTCAGGTGGAAGGCAGTAAATTACGCCGCAGATGGTTCGAAGCGGCCATCGCCAACCGCGTCCCGTCGATCGAAAGACCAGAGGAACCATCATGAAACTCTACCATCACCCGCTCTCCGGTCATGCACACCGGGCTCATCTGTTCCTGTCGCTGCTTGGCGTGCCCTATGAACTGGTCGAGGTCGACCTGGCAGCCGGCGCTCACAAGGCGCCGGACTTTCTGAAGCTCAATCCCTTTGGCCAGGTGCCGGTCCTCGACGACAATGGGGTCGTCATCGCCGATTCCTCCGCCATCCTCGTCTATCTCGCGCGCAAATACGGCCGCACCGACTGGCTGCCGGAAGAAGCGGTGGCAGCGGCCCGGATACAGAAGTGGCTCTCGGTTGCTGCGGGCGAGATCGCCTACGGACCCTGTGCTGCGCGCCTGGTTACCGTCTTCGGCGCCGATTTTCGCAACGACGAGGTGATCGCCCGGGCGCACCGCATTCTCGCACTGGTCGAGGCGGAACTGGACGCTCGCCGCTTTCTGCTCGGCGACAATGCGACGATCGCCGATATTGCACTCTACAGCTACATCGCCAATGCGCCGGAGGGCAATGTCGACACCTCGGCCTATCAGGCGGTGCGCGCCTGGCTTGCGCGTATCGAGGCGCTGCCGGGCTTCGTCGGTTTTCGCAGGACGAAGATCGGCCTTGCCGCATGAGAAGCCGCCGGGACGGACTACCGTCCCGCTTTCCCCAACGATACCTGCAAGGAGATCGAGATGCTGGAGCAGAGAGAACAGGACGCGCCGTCACCCTGGCATGAGGGCGAACTCGCCATCCAGCGCAGCGTCGGTGTCGTCGAACGCATGGACGGGYCGGGACGGAATTTCGTCCGCAAGGCCATGCCGGAACAGCACCGCGCCTTTTTTCCGATGCTGCCTTTCGTCGTGCTCGGCGCCGTCGATGCCAAGGGTGATGTCTGGGCAACGATAAGGGCTGAGCGACCGGGCTTCATGGCCTCGCCTGAGCCGGAGATCCTTGAGGTCGGCCTGCCGCGCGACCCGGCCGATCCTGCCGATGCCGGCATGGAGGATGGCGACGCGATCGCCATGCTTGGCATCCAGCTCGAGACCCGGCGGCGTAACCGCCTGAACGGCGTGATCCGCAGGACGGACGCTAAAGGTTTTGACGTTCGCGTCGGCCAGAGCTTCGGCAATTGCCCGCAATATATCCAGCCTCGCTCTGCCGCCTTTGTCCGCGATCCCGATATGCCGACGGCGACGCAGCCGCTTCATTCCGGTCAACTCGACGATCGGGCGCTGGGGATGGTCGAGGGCGCCGATACGTTTTTCGTCGCTTCCTATGTCGACCGCGCCAATGGCGAGCGGCAGGTGGACGTGTCCCATCGCGGCGGCAATGCCGGCTTCGTGCGTGTCGGCGCCGACGGCGTGCTGACCATTCCCGATTTTGCCGGCAATCGGTTCTTCAACACGCTTGGCAATATCCTCGTCAATTCGAAGGCAGGGTTGGTCTTCGTCGATTTCGAAACCGGCGATATGCTGCAGATGACGGGAAATGCCGAAGTGCTGCTGGATTCCCCCGATATCGCCACCTTTCAGGGAGCAGAACGGCTATGGCGTTTCACGCCGGAAAAGATCGTGCTTCGCCCGGATGCTCTGCCGCTGCGGTGGCGGAAGGAGAGCGTGGATCTGCTGCGCCGTTCCCGCGGGTGAGGGTGCCCCTTGGCTGCCTCTCGATCCCGGGCGAACATCGCTTCGAAGCGGCTTGCCAATAATTGTACCAATCAGTACAGTGATAACTGTTCAGTACAGGAGTGATCATGTCCAGCCTTGTCCCGCCCTTCACCCTTGAAACCGCCACCCAGAAAGTCCGCCTTGCCGAGGATGGCTGGAACAGCCGCGATCCCGAGCGCGTCTCGCTCGTCTATACGCCGGACAGCCGCTGGCGGAATCGCGCCGAATTCATCACCGGCCGCGCCGAAATCGTCGTTTTCCTCACCCGCAAATGGGCCAAGGAGCTGGATTACCGGTTGATCAAGGAGATCTGGGCCTTCACCGACAATCGCATCGCCGTGCGCTTCGCCTATGAATGGCATGATGACAGCGGCAACTGGTTCCGCTCCTATGGCAACGAGAACTGGGAGTTCGACGCCGCCGGCTTGATGCAGCGCCGCTTCGCCTGCATCAACGACCTGCCGATCCGGGAATCGGAGCGCAAGTACCACTGGCCGCTCGGCCGGCGGCCGGACGACCATCCCGGTCTGACCGAACTCGGTCTCTGATCAAGCCAAGGGAAGTTCGCGGGTGAAAACCGTCTACGAACGCGCCGACATCGTCCCGCTGCTCGCCGAAATCTTCCGCGAGCTCGGCTATGAAGGCACGTCGCTCAGCCGCATCACCGAACGCACCGGCATCGGCAAGGGCAGCCTCTACCACTTCTTTCCCGGCGGTAAGGAGGAGATGGCAAGATCGGTGCTCGCCGATGTCGATGCATGGTTCGAACATGCGATCTATCAGCCGTTGAGAAATGGAGATGCCCGTGAGGCGATCGCGGCGATGTGGACGAATATAAACGACTACTTCCGCTCCGGTCGCCGCATCTGCCTGGTCGGTGCCTTTGCGCTTGACGAGACCCGCGAGCGGTTTTCGGCAGCGATCGGCGACTATTTCAGCCGCTGGATCGAAGCCTTGCGTTCGGCGCTGATGCGGGCAGGCTGTACTGAGGAGCAGGCGCAAATGCTCGCCGAGGAGAGCGTCTCCGGTATTCAGGGAGCGCTGGTGCTGTCGCGTGCGCTGGACGATAAGATGGTTTTCACCCGATCGTTGGACACGCTGGCAAAACGGCTCGATGCTGTGATGCGATGAGGGGGCAAACCGCTGGGACGTCTACTGCCCTGTGAAAATTCACCCGGCCACGATCGACTGGCCGGGGCATTGATCGGGCGCTGGGCGGCGCTCGAGCTTACATTGGTACCGCTTTGCGTATATTTCAGCGTTGTTGTTGAGGCTGCTGGGCCGGGCGCGTATTTTCCCGTTCAGGGCGAATCTGGCGCCATTCGTTTTCCATCTGGTCGACGACATGCTGGGGAATGGTGGTTTGGGTATTGGCCGGCGTCTGCATCGGAAGTCTCCTCTGTTCGTAGTAAGGCTTCGGGGCAGTGAGATGCATTGCACAAGACAAAAGGCGTGTAAATCAGTGGTTTAAACACTTTAAACGATTAAATCGAATTTAATCGATTAAGACGGTTTTAACCATGATATTCGAGGGAAGCGCGGAATGGTTGTCCACATGGACCGGACATTCTTTTTCGATACGGTACGGCACCAGCTCTTCAAAGGAAACCTGACTCAGCCTCAGGTAGTGGGCATCACGGCGATTCTCGACGCCTGGGAAGAGCGGTTTGCTGGGGCCGACCGGCGGTGGCTCGCCTATATCCTCGCAACCGCTTACCATGAGACCGCCTACACGATGCAGCCGGTGCGGGAGACGCTGGCGGAAAGCGATGCGCGCGCGGTCGAGATCCTGGAGACGGCCTTCGCGGCAGGCAGGCTCTCCTGGGTGAAGACACCCTACTGGCGGCCGGACGAGGATGGCTGCAGCTGGCTCGGCCGCGGCCTGGTGCAGCTCACCCATAAGCGGAACTATGAGGCGATGAGCGTGCTGACCGGGATCGACCTCGTTGCTGATCCCGACCGCGCGATGGAGATGGATGCGGCGGTGACGATCCTGATCGAAGGTATGCTGCAGGGCAGTTTTACCGGCCACAAGCTCGCCGATCATCTGAACGCGACGACCGCGGACTGGGTGAATGCCCGCCGCATCGTCAATGGCACCGACCGGGCGGAAAAGCTGGCAAGCTATGCCATGGCCTTCGATGCGGCGATACGTCCCGATGCTGCGCATCGCATGCGCGCGCGGTTGAAGGCCTGGGGCTCGCGTGTTATCGCCCGGCTGAGACTCTGAAATCTGACAGGAGCTTCCGCGTGATCCGCCATATCGTCTTTTTCACCGTGCAGGAGGAACATCTGCAGGAGGTGAGGGCCGGGCTTTCTATACTGACCGGCATTCCGCATGCGCGGCTGCTGGAAATCGGCACCAATGTGAAGACCGATCAGCTGGGCACCGAGATCGATCTCGTGGTCTATGGCGAATTCGACGATGAAGCGGCCCTTGCCGCCTATAAGGCGCATCCCGATTATCAGCTCTCGATCGACCGCGTGCGGCCGCTCCGCGAAAAGCGCATCGCCGCCGACTACGACAGTCGCACGGCGGTGACGCGGCCGCTCTGACGCCTGCAGGCATCCGGCTGCCGAGCCGCATTCCGTTTAAATTTCAAATGGATGAATGATTGTCCGGATTCGGTTCGTCGCGAAGCTGACTCAACTTCTGAGCCACCGGATTCAACTTTCGAAAAAGCGGCGGCAAACGATTCAAAAGACTCGGGAAAAGCGGGCGTCCGTTCGTCATCAGGTCGCCCCAATGGCCGCGATGTGTGGACGGAAAGTGTTCTCGTCTCTGCGCGGATGATAATCAAGACAGATTAAGAATGGCTGACTTTAGGGTGCAGGCCGTCACGGAGCGACCGGGCTCGGCTGCGATGCATGGGCGCCGCGCACCAGCGCCATCAGCATCAGCACGAAGGCCAGCGACAAGGCCGCGAGAGCGGCGCAGGCGGCGAGCGCCGGGCCGGTGCCGGCGCGGTCGAGGATGGCGGTGAAGATGACCGGGGCGATGGCGTTGGCGAGATTTTGCGGCAGCGACAGCCTGGCCGATTGCAGTCCGAATTCGCGCGGTGAGAACAGCGCCAGCGGCAGCAGCGCGCGGGCGACAGTCATGACGCCGGCGCCAAAGCCGTAGAGCAGGATGAAGGTGACGAGCAGCGGTGTCGACGGGCTGGCGACCAGCATTATCAGGAAACTGATCATCATCAGGCTGATGCCCATGGCCGCGCTGAGCATGGGATTGCCGCGCCGGCCGAGCAGCATGTCGAGGAAACGTGCCGAGATGCCAAGGACGCCGCGTGCCGAGCCGAGCTGCAGCGCTAGGGCTGGCGAGGCGCCGGACTGGCGGAGGATTTCGAGCAGCGATGGGGAGATGCCGAAGGTGATGAATGTCGAGATCGTCGTCGCCGCGGCAATCAGCAGGAAGGCTTTGCGTTGCTCGGCCTTCGACAGCGGCACCGGGGCGATTTCGGCCGCGCTGCCTTCGATATGCGTTGCGAGCGGCTTCGGCAGGGCGAAAAGATGCAGCGGCAGGCAGACGAGGAATTGCAGCGCCGCGCAGACCAGGAAGGTGAGGCGCCAGCCGACCGCCTCGTTGAGCAGGCTGAGGATCGGCCAGAAGATGGCGCTCGAAAGTCCGGTGAACAGCATCAGGATGGCGATGACGCGTTTGCCGTTCGCCCCTTCGCGCTCGACGACGGCGGTGTAGGCCGGTGCCGAAAGGCCAAATGCGCCGCCGATGCCGATGATGACCCAGGCGCTGGCATAGAGCACGATGCCGTTTGCGGCGGCAAGCACAAGCAGGCCAAGCGCAAAGGTCAGCGAGGCGGCCGAAAGTACCCGGGCAGCACCATAGCGGCCGAGCCAGCGGCCGGTCGCCGGACCGACAATGGCGCTGACCACCATCATGATCGTCAGGCCGGCAAATACCACCTCGTTCGGCAGGCCGAGATCCGGCGCTACGACGCGGCCCATGACCCCGAGCATGTCGAAAGTCGTGCCCCAGCCGATCAGCTGGGTAACGGCAAGGACGGTGACCGTCTGCGCCGAGCGGAAGCGGGAGGATTTTGGCATTGGTGCTGAAACGGTCTGAAATGCGGGGGCAGCAAGGACATAACAGTTTCAACCGGCCCGTGAAAGCTGCGGTCGGCAGGAATCGGAACGGCGCGGCCGATTCGCAAATGACGGCTGTGGAGTCGGTCCCGTCAACTCACCGCCTTTACGGGGCTGACGAAAAATGCGTGGATCCCAAGGCTGGAGGCTATCGTTCTTGGACGCAACGGCGCCGCCGGACCTTGCCGCGGCGGCGATTTCCAGGCGCTGAAACAGGCTGTCCCGAAGAGTCGAGAACAGTTCTAAACACCCTGCATTACAGCGCATTCATTTGCCATTCAGGTCGCGTGAGTACATATTCGAGGCAAGTTGGCATTACCTTGAAAGCATAACACATGGCCTTTCCTCTGAGCGTCGCAGCATTGGCCGCCGGACTGGTGGTATCGGCGCCCTCACCGGACGCCACGGGCAGTTTTGTCCTGCGTGTGGGAGGCGATTGCAGCGCCGCCGCAGCCCAGGTCGTCGAGCAGACGGGCGGCCAGCTGCTGTCCGTGCAACCGGTGGGCGATACCTGCATCATCACCGTTCTTGTGCAGGGCAACGGCCAGCGCCCACGCAAAGTGACGGTAAAGGTTCCGATGTAAGCGGAATCGGCTTATTCAGGACATTGATCAATTTGAAGCGGACGAAGGCGGACCGATGCGCATCCTGGTAGTCGAAGACGACGTTAATCTGAACCGGCAGCTGGCCGACACGCTGAAGGAGGCGGGATATGTCGTCGACCAGGCGTTCGACGGCGAGGAAGGCCATTTCCTCGGCGACACCGAACCCTATGACGCCATCATCCTCGATATCGGCCTGCCGGAGATGGACGGGGTCACCGTTCTTGAAAAATGGCGCGGCGCCGGCCGCGGCGTGCCGGTGCTGATTCTGACGGCGCGCGACCGATGGAGCGACAAGGTCGCCGGCATCGATGCCGGTGCCGACGACTACGTCACCAAGCCCTTCCATGTCGAGGAAGTGCTGGCGCGCATTCGGGCGCTGATCCGGCGTGCGGCCGGGCATTCCTCATCCGAGATCATCTGCGGGCCGGTGCGGCTCGATACCAAGTCCTCGAAGGCGACGGTCAACGGCACGACGCTGAAGCTGACCTCGCACGAATATCGCCTGCTCGCCTATCTCATGCATCACATGGGCGAGGTCGTCTCGCGCACGGAACTGGTCGAGCATATGTACGACCAGGATTTCGACCGTGATTCCAATACGATCGAAGTCTTCGTCGGCCGCCTGCGCAAGAAAATGGGCGTCGACTTGATCGAAACGGTGCGCGGTCTCGGTTACCGCATCCAAGCGCCGAAACATGCGAATTAAGTCGCTCACCGCACGTGTTTTGTTGCTGACCACGGTCTGGTCGACAGTGGCGCTGGTGGTGATCGGTCTGTTGATCTCCACCCTCTACCGCAAGAGCGCCGAACGCGGTTTCCAAGATCTGTTGCGGGCGCAGCTCTATAACGTCATCAATTCGGTGACGATCGGCGATCAGGGCGCACTCAGCGGCAGCCCGCAGCTCGGCGACCTGCGTTTTGCCCAGCCAAAGACCGGCTGGTACTGGGTGGTGGAGCCGCTCGGCACCTATACGACCGCTCCGCTGGTCTCGCCTTCGCTCGGCTCGGCGCTCATTCCGGTTCCCTCGGTCGTCGAGGCGCCCTTCGACAAGAATTACGAGCGCTACTATCAGGTGACGGACGCCTCCGGGAACCGCGTGCAGGTGGCGGAGACCGAAGTGGTGCTCGATACTGACGGGCGTGCAGCGCGCGTCCGCGTCACCGGTAATGTCGATGTCGTCGAGGACGACGTGCGCACCTTTTCCCACAGCCTCTATCTGGCGCTTGCCGGTTTCGGTGTCGGCAGCCTGATCGTCAACGCGCTGGCGATTCTCTACGGCCTGAAGCCGCTCGACAAGGCGCGTGCCGCGCTGGAGCGCATCCGCGCCGGCGAGAGCGAGCAGCTGAAGGGCGACTTCCCGCGCGAAATCCTGCCGCTTGCCAACGAGGTGAATGCGCTGATCGACAGCAACCGCCGCATCGTCGAGCGCGCCCGCATGCAGGTCGGCAATCTCGCGCATTCGCTGAAGACGCCGATTGCCGTGCTTCTCAACGAGGCGCGGGTCCTGGAGAAATCCCATGGTGAGCTGGTCCGCAGCCAGGCGGAAGCGATGCAGGGGCAGGTGCAGTCCTATCTCAATCGGGCGCGCATCGCCGCGCAGCGCGAATCCGTGCTCGCCCGCACCGATGCAGAGCCGGCGCTGGAGCGGCTGGTGCGCGTCATGCGCCGTCTGAACGTCGATACCGAATTCGATCTCGTCGTCTCGCCGCCGCATCTGGCCGTTGCCATGGAGCAGCAGGATCTCGAGGAGACCGTCGGCAATCTCCTGGAAAATGCGGCGCGTTTTGCCAAGAGCAGGGTGCGGCTTTCGGCCGTCGAGGCCGGCGAGGACGTGAAGGGGGTGGAGGCGAGCGCGCGCCGCCATTGGGTGGAGCTCGCCGTCGAGGATGATGGGCCTGGCCTGGAGCCGGACCAGATCCGCGAGGCGCTGAAGCGCGGCCGCAGGCTCGACGAAAGCAAGCCCGGAACCGGGCTCGGCCTTTCGATTGTCACCGAGATTTCCAACGAATACCAGGGACGGCTCGAGCTTTCCCGCGGTGAATGGGGCGGGCTGAAGGCGAAGCTTATCCTGCCTGGCGTCACAAAGGATGTTGCATGAGCAACTGCTTGATGTCACAAAGATACTGGCAAATGTATAGCATGCTTTGCCTTAATGCTGACACGGGGACGCTGCACTTCGATCGGCTGAAATTGACCCCTGATCGTGGTTCGACGCAATGATTTTACGCTCGCAAGGCATGATCGTTTCCGCTCTTCTCGTCGCCGTCGCGCTATCCGGCTGCACGACGACGAAGAGTGCCGCTTCGCGCGGGATTTTTTCGAGCAAACCCTCGGCATCGGCCGCCTTCATCACCGCGCTGCAGGGCGGCATTGTCGGCCGCAGCGGCGTGAGCTTGACCGATAGCGACAAGCAGCGGGCGCTCGAGGCGGAATATCGGGCGCTGGAAGGGGCCGCCGTCGGCCAGCCGGTGCTCTGGACCGGCAAGGACATCACCGGCAAGGTCGTCGCGGCGGCACCCTATCAGGTCGGCTCGCAGAACTGCYGGCAATATACCCATACGCTGACCGTCGACGGCAAGGACACGGTGGCGCGCGGCGCTGCCTGCCGCAACGACGACGGCAGCTGGTCGCCGCTCTGAATTGCGGCCAATAGAGCGCCGCGCGTCCCGGCAGGACGCGCTAAGGACGCTCTATCACTTTAAATGGCGCATAATCTTTTCCGAAAATCGATTCCGATTCTCGGGGTTATGCGCTAGCCTCAAATCTTCGTCATTCCGGCTTTGGCAGTTGGAATGAAGGCGCGCTTCACGTATTTGGGCGACATGCTGTTCTGGATTCTCGTTGCCGCTTTGACGGCAGCCCTCGCCGTCATCCTGCTCTACCCCCTTCTGCGCGGAGCGAAGGCGGCGGATAATATCCGTGCGGGCGAGGCGGCGGTCTATCGCGACCAGTTGCGCGAACTCGACCGCGATCTCGACGGCGGACTGATCACCCCGGAGGAGGCTGATTACGCCAGGGCGGAAATCGGCCGGCGGCTGATCGCCGTCTCTGCCGACGAGCCGGCTGAGACGCCGAAACCAGCACGGCATCACCGTTTCACCGAGGCCTTCGTCCTCCTGGTCCTGCCGGTTCTCGGGCTCTGTCTTTATTTGACGACGGGCAGGCCGGACCTGCCCTCGCAGCCGCTGGAAGCGCGGCTGGAAAACCCCGGCAACGACGTGGCGGTGCTGATCACCAAGGCGGAACGGCACCTGGCTGAGAAACCTGATGACGGCAAGGGCTGGGACGTGCTGGCGCCAATCTATTTCCGCACGATGCGCGTCAGCGATGCGCAGGTGGCCTACCGCAATGCCATCCGGCTTCTCGGCCCGAGCCCCGTCCGGCTCGATGGTCTTGCCGAGACGCTGATGGCGGTCTCCGACGGCGTGGTGACCGAGGAGGCACGGCAAGTGCTGGAACAATCGCTGACGCTGCAGCCTGACAATCCGCGCGCCCGCTTCTACATCGCCCTCAGCATGGAGCAGGCGGGACGGCCCGATGAGGCGCGCCAGGCCTTCGAGGCGCTGGCAAAACAATCGCCATCAGATGCGCCGTGGCTGCCGCTGGTCAACCAGCATATCGCCATGAACGGCGGCGCGCCGGCAGGCGCCAATCCGGTTGCCCCGGGCGCCAATCCGGCGACCCCCGGCAATCCCACGCAGCAAGATGTGGCGGCGGCCGAGAACATGAGCGCCGGCGACCGTCAGCAGATGATCCGCGGCATGGTCGAGAGCCTTGATGCCAAGCTCAGCGAGGATCCGAACAATTTCGAGGGATGGGTGCGGCTCGTCCGCTCTTACGCCGTATTGAACGACAAGGATCGTGCCGCCGGCGCCCTGAAGCGTGGACTTGCCGCCTTTCCGCCGGCTGGCGAAGAGGGCAGGCAATTGCTGGCGCTTGCCAGGGAACTCGGCATAGCCACGGAGGGAGCGACGCAATGACACGCAAGCAGAAGCGCCTGGCGGTGATTGCGGGCGGCATGGGCTTCATCCTCGCCGCGGTGCTGTTGGTGATGTTCGCCTTCAGCCAGTCGGTCGCCTATTTCTACATGCCGGCCGATCTCGCCAAGACGCCGGTRGCCCCGGAAACCCGCATCCGGCTCGGCGGCCTGGTCGGCGAGGGCAGTGTCGTGCGCGGCACCGGCTCGACGGTGGAATTTGCCGTCACCGACGGCAGCACCAATGCCGTGAAGGTCAAATATACCGGCATCCTTCCCGATCTCTTCCGCGAGGGCCAGGGCGTCGTCACCGAAGGCATGTTTGCCACTGGCACGAACGTCTTCGTCGCCGACACCGTGCTTGCCAAGCATGACGAGACCTATATGCCGAAGGAMGTCGCCGACAGGCTCAAATCCCAGGGGTTGTGGAAGGAAGGTCAAGGCCAGGAAGCTCAGGGGAAGCAAGCTCAGGGACAGGAAGTGAAGGCGACGCCATGATCATCGAGATCGGCCATTACGCGCTGGTGCTGGCGCTGGCAACGGCGCTCATCCTCTCCATCGTGCCGGTGATCGGAGCCCGTCGTCACGACCGGGCGATGATGGATGTGGCGACGATCGGCTCGCTGGCGATGTTCTCGCTGGTGGCCTTCTCCTTCGGCGTGCTGACCTATGCCCATGTCGTCTCGGATTTTTCGGTCGAGAACGTCTGGGAGAATTCGCATTCTCTGGTGCCGCTGCTCTACAAATATTCCGGCGTCTGGGGCAATCACGAAGGGTCGATGATGCTCTGGCTGTTGATCCTGACGCTGTTCAGCGCTCTGGTCGCCGTCTTCGGCCGCAATCTGCCGGAGACGCTGAAGGCCAATGTACTTGCCGTGCAGGCCTGGATTTCTGTTGCCTTCACGCTGTTCATTCTTTTGACCTCCAATCCCTTCCTCCGTCTCGATCCGGCGCCGGCCGAGGGCCGCGATCTCAACCCGGTCCTTCAGGATGTCGGTCTGGCGATCCACCCGCCGCTGCTCTATCTCGGCTATGTCGGCTTCTCCGTCTGTTTCTCCTTTGCGGTCGCTGCCCTGCTGGAAGGGCGGATCGACGCCGCCTGGGCCCGCTGGGTGCGGCCCTGGACGCTTGCCGCCTGGACCTTTCTGACGCTTGGCATCGCCATGGGCTCTTACTGGGCCTATTACGAGCTCGGCTGGGGCGGCTGGTGGTTCTGGGACCCGGTGGAAAACGCCTCCTTCATGCCATGGCTCGCCGGTACCGCACTGTTGCATTCTGCCCTCGTCATGGAAAAGCGCGAGGCGCTGAAGATCTGGACGGTGCTGCTGGCCATCCTCACCTTTTCGCTGTCGCTGATGGGCACCTTCCTGGTGCGCTCCGGCGTGTTGACCTCGGTGCATGCCTTTGCCAGCGACCCATCCCGCGGCGTTTTCATTCTCTGCATCCTGCTGATCTTCATCGGCGGGGCGCTGTCGCTATTTGCCTTCCGCGCGCCGCGGCTCGCTGCCGGAGGGCTGTTTGCTCCGATCTCGCGCGAGGGCGCGCTCGTCGTCAACAATCTGATCCTGACGGTCGCCTGCGGCACCGTGCTCACCGGCACGCTCTATCCGCTGCTCTTGGAAACGCTGACCGGCGACAAGATTTCCGTCGGGCCGCCCTTCTTCAATCTGACCTTCGGCCTGCTGATGGCGCCGCTGATCGTCATCGTCCCCTTCGGGCCGATGCTGGCCTGGAAGCGCGGCGATCTGCTCGGTGCCCTGCAGCGGCTCTATGTCGTGGCAGGTCTTGCCTTCCTTGCCGCAGTGATCTTCTTCTACATCGAACATGGCGGGCCGGTGCTGTCAGTGCTCGGCCTCGCTGCCGGGCTGTTCCTGATCCTCGGCGCCGTCGCCGATCTCTGGTATCGCGCCGGCATCGGCAAGGTCGCCGGCCGTCTTGCCTGGCGCCGGCTTTCCGGCTTGCCGCGTTCGGCCTTCGGCACGGCGCTCGCCCACGCCGGGCTCGGCGTCACCGTGCTTGGCATCGTCGCGGTGACGACGTTCCAGAGCGAGCATGTCATCGAGATGAAGCCGGGTGAGGTGACCGAGGCCGGCGGTTATAGCCTGCATTTCGACGGCATGCAGCCGGGGACCGGACCGAACTATACCGAGGAGCGTGGCCACTTCACCATCCGACGTGCCGGCGTCGCGGTTGCCGATACCTGGTCGGCCAAGCGCCTTTATACCGCCCGGCAGATGCCGACGACGGAGGCCGGCATCCTGACCTTCGGGCTGAGCCAGCTCTATGTCTCTTTGGGTGATGCCACCAAGGACGGCGGCATCGTCGTACGCATCTGGTGGAAGCCGTTCATTCTCTGCATCTGGGGCGGCGCGGTGTTCATGGCCTTCGGCGGCCTCGTCTCGCTCAGCGACCGGCGCCTGCGTGTCGGCGCCCCGCGCCGCAAGGCGAAGCCGGCAAAGCCGGCAGCTCCCGCAATGGAGCCGGCGGAATGATGCGGCGTCTCCTCCTGGCTTTTGCTTTGCTGCTGATGGCCGCCCCCGCCTTTGCCGTCAATCCGGACGAGGTGCTGGCCGATCCGGCGCTCGAGGCGCGGGCCCGCGCCCTTTCAGCGGAACTGCGCTGCATGGTCTGCCAGAACCAGTCGATCGACGATTCCAACGCCGATCTGGCCAAGGATCTGCGCCTGCTGGTGCGCGAGCGCATCACCGATGGCGACAGCGACGAGGCGGTGCTGAACTATATCGTCTCGCGCTATGGCGAGTTCGTGCTGCTGAAGCCGCGTGTCGGCATGAAGACGGTGCTGCTCTGGGGCGCACCGGTGCTGCTGGTGCTGGCCGGCGGGCTGTCACTGCTGGTCTTTGCGCGCAAGAGGGCGGGCAAGCCGACCGGCAGCAAGCTAACGGCGGACGAGCAGGCGCGGCTGAGCGAGCTTCTGAAAAAATAACCGGCCAGCCTGCAACTCCCCAGCGCGACTTGTGCGCCGCGGCGGGTGATGCGCAATCAACTGGAAAATTGCGAGGCTTGGGTGAGCTGATCAGACCGGGACCAGTCCGTGGCGGAGCATGATCTCATTGGCCTTAGCGAGGTCCGGTTTGCCGGGCACGTTCACCACCTCGGCAATTTCCTCGAAATAACGCCGTCCAATTGTACCCGGCGTGATGGTCGCCAAGACCTTGGCTGCGCCATCATGCAGGTTCTCGTGATGGTGCACCGCCCCTCGCGGAATGAATATGGCGTCGCCGGCGCGAATCTCGTGCGTTTGCCCGTCGACGATGACAGTGAGCGCGCCTTCAAGGCCGTAGAGGAATTCGTCAGCATCCCGATGACTGTGCGGAGCGGGGACGCGCGCCCGAGATGGCACTGTGAATTCAAACACCGTCGCGCCGACTTCACAGATGAGAAAACGCAGTTCGAGTTGCCCGATCCGCACAATATCGTTTCGTACCGCTTCCATCCAAGGTCCCCACAATGTAAAGTAATTTTACATCAGAACGTAAAGTGACTTTACATATATGTCAATCCCATTGTCCCCGGATTCAATTCCCGACGCATTGCCCGGTCCGCCGTTCTTTGGCGCGCTGCTGCGCGTCGTCTGGCAGCATGTGCGCGACCGTATGCTGCAAGCCATTCACGAGGCGGGGTTTGTTGACTTCCAGGAGGCGCATTTTGCCGTGTTCTCGTTTCCGCTGCCGGATGGGATGAGACCGTCCGAGCTCGCGCGTCAGAAGCGGATGTCGCGACAAGCTGTGAACTATCTGCTCAGCCAGCTTGAAGACCTGGGCTATGTCGAGCGTCGTGCAGCCGACGGCAGCGATCGCCGACTGGTCTATCTGACGCCACGGGGACATGAAGTAGTCGCAGCCATTTTCGGATGTCTTCGGCAGTTGCATGAGCAATGGTCCAAAGAGGTTGGAAAGGAGCGCTTCGATGACTTCGTGGATGTGCTGAAGCAGCTGTCGACCAAAGCACAAGAACCGACAAACCGCTGAAAACTCAACTTTGCGACGGTGGTAAGGACTGTCTCAGAATGGTTCGAGAACCGTACCTCTGAAGGTGAGCCGGCCTGAAAGCATAAATATTAGCCGACCGAAGTCCACGGGAATTGAAGGCCGCTTCCGCAAAGGAGCGCGTGTAGCGCAGTCTACCTGAGCCGGAGCCGCCGCGGGTGAAGGCCCATATACGTTCGGCCGTTTGCCAAACATTGCAAACATTACCAACTTTTCATTGGCCGGACAGTTCGCAGTAAGGTGCGGCGTCCTATATCTTTACTCATCGACTGATCCGGCATCGCCGGCTCTGAGAACTAAGAACAAGAGAAGGTGCTCCAATGCTCAAGAATTTCAACGGACGTCCGTCCCTCGCCACTGTGCTCAAGGCTTCTACCGTCGCCGGTATCGCAGCCGCTGTGCTCGCAACCGGCGTTCCGCTCGAAATCACCCGGTCTTATGCTGAAGCTGTCAAGGTTCAGGCGCCCGCCGTTCCGAGCTTCGCCAATGTCGTCGACGCCGTTTCACCGGCTGTCGTTTCCGTCCGGGTCGAAAATCGCGTCAATCCCGTCTCCGACAACAACAATGACGGCTTTTCCTTCGATTTCAACGGCCGCGGCTTCGACGACCTTCCCGACGATCATCCGCTGAAGCGGTTCTTCAAGCAGTTCGGTCAGGATCCGAATGATCAGCAGGGCCATCCCAGGCGCTTCGGCCAGAACGGACCGAATGGTGGTCCGAATGGTCCGGGCGGTAAGGGCCGCCTCCGCCCCGTGGCCCAAGGCTCCGGCTTCTTCATCTCCGAGGACGGCTACATCGTCACCAACAATCACGTCGTTTCCGATGGTCAGGCCTTCGTCGCGGTCATGAATGACGGCACCGAACTCGATGCCAAGCTGATCGGCAAGGATCCGCGCACCGATCTCGCCGTGCTGAAGGTTGACGGCAAGGGCAAGAAGTTCACCTACGTCAACTGGGCCGACGACAACAATGTCCGCGTCGGCGACTGGGTCGTTGCCGTCGGCAATCCCTTCGGCCTCGGCGGCACGGTCACAGCCGGCATCGTCTCGGCTCGCGGCCGCGATATCGGCTCCGGTCCTTATGACGATTACCTGCAGGTGGATGCCGCCGTGAACCGCGGCAACTCCGGCGGTCCGACCTTCAACCTCAGCGGTGAGGTCGTCGGCATCAACACTGCGATCTTCTCGCCGTCGGGCGGCAGCGTCGGCATCGCCTTCGCCATTCCCGCCTCGACCGCCAAGGATGTCGTCGCCGATCTGATGAAGGACGGCCAGGTCTCGCGCGGCTGGCTGGGTGTCCAGATCCAGCCGGTGACCAAGGACATCGCCGAATCCATCGGCCTTTCCGAGCCGAGCGGCGCCCTGGTCGTTGCCCCGCAGGCCGGTTCGCCGGGTGACAAGGCCGGCATGAAGGCTGGCGACGTCGTCACCGCGCTGAATGGTGAGACGATCAAGGATGCCCGTGATCTCAGCCGCCGCATCGGCGCGATGCAGCCGGGCAGCAAGGTCGAGCTTTCGGTCTGGCGCGCCGGCAAGGCCCAGCCTCTCACCGTC
Source organism: Rhizobium sp. P1_E1 (assembly GCF_056406015.1). Lineage (NCBI taxonomy): Bacteria > Pseudomonadati > Pseudomonadota > Alphaproteobacteria > Hyphomicrobiales > Rhizobiaceae > Rhizobium > Rhizobium sp. P1_E1. Next base: position 135,819 of record NZ_JBFUAY010000002.1, read on the forward strand.
GAACTCGGCACGCTGCCGGTCGACCAGAAGGATGCGTCCGCCGATGACAACAGCCAGCCGCAGCAGCCTGAGGCGCCGGCTTCCGAGAAGGCGCTTGCCGATCTCGGCCTGACGGTCGGTCCGTCCGATGACGGCAAGGGCCTGGCGATCACCGCCATCGACCCGGACTCCGACGCCGCCGACAAGGGCATCAAGGAAGGCGAAAAGATCACTTCGGTCAACAACCAGGAGGTCTCCAGCCCCGACGAGGTCGTCAAGGTGTTGAACCAGGCCAAGAAGGACGGTCGCACCCGCGCGCTCTTCCAGATCCAGTCCAACGAAGGAAGCCGTTTCGTCGCGCTTCCGATCAACGGCCAGGGCTGATCCTCAAGACAACGGGAGCCGTGCGGACGAAAGTCCGCGCGGCTCGATTCTTCTGACCTTTGAAGGATGATCGCCATGAGCGCCGCCCCGCAGGAAGATGCTTTGAGCCTTGCCGAAACGCAGCCGGTGGGTAATGTCGGCCGCATGAAGATTCTCATCATCGAAGATGATCTCGAAGCCGCGGTCTACCTCACGAAAGCCTTTCGCGAGGCGGGCATCGTCGCCGATCACGCCAGCGACGGCGAGAGCGGTCTGTTCATGGGGTCGGAAAATACCTATGACGTCATCGTCATCGACCGCATGCTGCCGCGCCGCGACGGGCTCTCCGTCATCAGTGAGTTGCGCCGCAAGGCCATCCACACGCCGGTCCTCATCCTCTCCGCGCTGGGCCAGGTTGATGACCGCGTGACCGGCCTTCGTGCCGGCGGTGACGATTATCTGCCGAAGCCTTATGCCTTCAGCGAGTTGCTGGCGCGCGTCGAGGTGCTCGGCCGTCGCAAGGGCACGCCGGATCAGGACGTCGTCTATCGCGTCGGCGATCTCGAACTCGATCGGCTCTCCCACGAGGTGCGCCGCAGCGGCAAGGAGATCCCGCTGCAGCCGCGCGAATTCCGCCTGCTCGAATATCTGATGAAGAATGCCGGCCAGGTGGTGACCCGCACCATGCTGCTCGAAAACGTCTGGGACTACCACTTCGACCCGCAGACCAACGTCATCGACGTCCATGTCTCGCGCTTGCGCTCGAAGATCGAGAAGGACTACAGCCAGCCGCTGCTGAAGACCATTCGCGGCGCGGGGTACATGATCAAGGATGAGGGATGAGCCGTTTCAAGGTTCTCTTCAAGTCCACCGCAGTCCGCCTTTCGGCACTCTACATCCTGCTTTTTGCCATCTGCGCCGCGACGCTCGTCTTCTATGTGACGGCGATGTCGGAACGGCTGCTGACGGGGCAGATCCGCGACGCCGTCAGGCAGGAGGTGGAACAGGTGCAGCGCGCCTTTGACACCGGCGGCATGAACCTTCTGCTGCGCACGATGGAGCGGCGTGCCCGCCAGCCGGGCGCCAATCTCTACATCATCGCCGGTCCCTCGGGCGATATTCTCGCCGGCAACGTCGCCTCGGTGCAGCCGGGTGTCTTCGAGGAGATCGGCTGGACCTCCGCGCCCTTCATCTATCAGCGTTATACTGACAGTGGCGTCGAGCGCCGCCACAGGGCGATCGCCAATATCTTCGTGCTCGACAACGGCCTGCGAATATTAATCGGCCGCGACCTCGGCGACCCCGAGCGTTTCCGTCTGCTGGTGCGCCAGGCGCTGATGGTAGCCTTGGCGATCATGGGGCTTGGCGCCATCATCATCTGGTTCGCCATCGGCCGCAACGCGCTGAAACGCATCGACCGCATGTCGGATGCCAGCAAGAAGATCATGGCCGGCGACCTGTCGCAGCGCCTGCCGGTGGGCGGATCGGGGGATGAATTCGACCGGTTGTCGATGTCTCTGAATACCATGCTGGAGCGCATCGAGAAGCTGAACGAGGGCCTGCGGCAAGTCTCCGACAACATCGCCCACGATCTCAAGACGCCGCTGACGCGGCTGCGCAACAAGGCGGCCGATGCGCTCGATATCGCCGATGGCGAGACGCGGCGCACCGCGCTCGAAGGCATCATCTCCGAATCGGACCAACTGATCCGCACCTTCAACGCGCTGTTGATGATCTCCCGCGTCGAGGCCGGATCGGTCGCGGCCGAGATGTCGCCGGTGGAGCTTTCGACCATCGTCTCCGATAGCGCCGAGCTTTACGAACCGGCGGCGGAGGAGGCCGGGCTCGGCCTCAGCTTTAGCATCGAGCCTGATGTCGAGGTGCAGGGCAATCGCGAGCTGATTGGCCAGGCAATCTTCAACCTGCTCGACAATGCCATCAAATATTCCTCTAACACGGAAGGAGCGGGCAAGGTGTCACTGAAGCTTGCCCGCCGCCCGGATGGCATCTGCCTCTCGGTCGCCGACCATGGGCCGGGCGTTCCGGCCGACAGGCGCGACGACGTGGTGAAGCGCTTCGTCCGCCTCGATGAAAGCCGGTCGAAGCCCGGCACAGGGCTCGGGCTTTCGCTGGTGGAGGCGGTGATGGAGCTGCACAACGGCCGGTTGGAGCTCTCCGATACCGATCCTGACAAGCCCGAACAGCGCGGATTGACCGTCAGCATGATCTTCCCGGCCAAGGCTGCCTGATGACTCGAAGTCGATGATCGGCTGAATCGCGTATTGGCGGTTTTCCGCCAAGACCCTAGTTTAATGCCGGTCAGGGAGGCGTTCCCGCGATTCTGCGTGGTCGTTTCCCTAGGCGCTAAAGCAGGGAGAGTGCATGCTGACGAAATCGACGCATGGCCTGAAGGATGTCGCCGAAGGGCTGCTGCGTCCGCTGAACCAGACGGAGTTGAAGCTGGCACTGGCCGACCTTCAGGAGGCCGGCAAGAGCGAGCCGTCGGTGGCTGCGATGCTGAAGACGGAGAGCCCGCTTCGCGATTTCATCGCGGCCGTTCTGACGCTGTCGCCTTATTTGCGCGAAATCGTCAATCTCGATCCCGCCATCCTCGCTGGCGCCGTCACTGAACCGCTGGAGCCGCAGATCGAGGCGCTGGTTGCCGAGGCGCGGCGCTGCTGGCAAAGGGACGGCGAGGGGGCGGCGCCTTCGGAATCCGTGGTGATGAGCAGGCTGCGCATCATCAAGCGCAAGGTGGCCTTCCTCGTCGCACTCGCAGATCTCGCACGCATCTTCGACGGGCGGGCGACGACGGCCTGGCTGAGCGAGCTTGCCGAAGCTTCGGTTGCCGCCGCGATCGACCATCTGCTGCTGGCGGCGCATGAGGGTGGAAAGCTGCGGCTGCGGGATCTGGCAGCACCGAGCGACGGCTCCGGGCTGATCGTGCTCGGCATGGGCAAACTCGGCGCGTCGGAACTCAACTATTCCTCCGATATCGACCTCGTCGTCTTCTTTGACGAACAGGCGGGCATCGTGCCTGACCCGGATGACGCGATCGAGGTCTTCCCGAGGATGATGCGCCGGCTGGTGCGCATCCTGCAGGAGCGGACAGCGGACGGCTACGTCTTCCGCACCGATCTCAGATTGCGCCCCGATCCCGGTTCTACGCCGCTGGCGATCCCGGTCGATGCGGCGATGATCTATTACGAGGGCAGGGGGCAGAACTGGGAGCGGGCGGCCTTCATCAAGGCGCGCGCCGTTGCCGGCGACCTTGCGGCGGGCGGCGATTTCCTGCGCGGGCTCGCCCCTTTCGTCTTCCGCAAATATCTCGATTACGCGGCGATTGCCGATATCCATTCGATCAAGCGGCAGATCCACGCGCATAAGGGCCACGGTGCGATCGCGGTCAAGGGCCATAACGTCAAGCTCGGCCGCGGCGGCATTCGGGAGATCGAATTCTTCGTCCAGACCCAGCAGCTGATCGCCGGCGGTCGCATGCCGGCATTGCGCGGTCGGGCGACGGAGGAGACGCTCGGTGAACTCACCAAGGCGAAATGGATCGACGCGGAAACCCGTGACGAACTGACGGAGGCCTACTGGTTCCTGCGCGATGTCGAGCATCGCATCCAGATGGTCCGCGACGAGCAGACCCACCTGCTGCCGGAAACCGATGCCGACCTGAAGCGCATCGCCTTCATGATGGGCTTCTCCGACACGCCGAGCTTCTCAGAACGGCTGGTCGGCGTGCTGAAGACGGTCGAGCGGCGTTATGCCCACCTCTTCGAACAGGAGAGCAGGCTTTCCACCGATACCGGAAACCTCGTCTTCACCGGCCAGGGTGACGATCCGGACACGCTGGAGACCTTGAAGAAACTCGGCTTCAACAGGCCGTCCGACATTTCCCGCATCATCCGCACCTGGCACTATGGCCGCTACCGCGCCACGCAATCGGTCGAGGCGCGTGAAAGGTTGACGGAGCTGGCGCCGGAGCTCCTGCGGGTCTTCGGCGAAAGCAAGCGCGCCGACGAGGCGCTGCTGCGCTTCGACAGCTTCATCTCCGGTCTTCCCTCCGGCATCCAGCTCTTCTCGCTGCTCGGCAGCAACCCGGCGCTGCTATCGCTGATCGTCAACATCATGTCCTCGGCACCCCGGCTTGCCGAGGTGATCGCCGCCAAGCCGCACGTCTTCGATGGCATGCTCGATCCCGGCCTGATGGCAGAGCTGCCGACCCGTGATTATCTCGGCGAACGGCTGAAGGGCTCGCTTGCCCAGGCCCGCCATTATGAAGAGGTGCTCGACCGGCTGCGCATCTTCGCCGCCGAGCAGCGCTTCCTGATCGGCATCCGCCTGCTCACCGGCGCGATCAACGGCCAGATGGCGGCGCGCGCCTTCACCCATCTCGCCGACCTCGTCATCGCAGCGGCACTCGATGCCGTGATCGGCGAGATGCGGGCCGCGCACGGCGACTATCCCGGCGGGCGCATCGCAGTCGCCGGCATGGGCAAGCTCGGCAGCTTCGAGCTGACGGCCGGTTCCGACATCGATCTGATCCTGCTCTATGACTATGATGACACGGCCTCCGAATCCGATGGGCCGAAGCCGCTCGACGCGACCCGTTACTTCACCCGCATCACCCAGAGGCTGATGGCCGCCTTGTCGGCGCCGACCGCCGAAGGTGTGCTCTATGAGGTCGACATGCGGCTGCGCCCGTCCGGCAACAAGGGGCCGGTCGCCACCCGTATCAATGCCTTCGGCAAGTATCAGCGCGAAGAGGCGTGGACCTGGGAGCATATGGCGCTCAGCCGCGCCCGGCTGATCTGCGGCAATGAGAGCCTGATCGCCGAAGCGGAACTGATCGTCCGGGAGGTGCTGTCGGCCGATCGTGACATTGCCAAGGTGGCGCATGACGTCGCCGAGATGCGCGAACTGATCGACAAGGAAAAGCCGCCGGGCGGTCCATGGGACCTGAAGCAGATCCCCGGCGGCGTCATCGATCTCGAATTCATCGCCCAGTACCTGGCGCTGATCGCTCCGTCCAAAGGTGTCGGCACGCCCGTGAACGGGCTTAGTACTGGCGAGGCCTTGAAGGCCCTTGGCGACCGGCTGATGGCGCCGGCAGATCTCGATACCTGCCTTGAGGCCTTTGCGCTCTATACCGGTCTTTCGCAGTTGATCCGCCTCTGCATTGACGGCCTATTCGATCCCAAGGACGCGCCATCAGGCCTCGTTGAACTCGTCTACCGCGCCGGCGATTGCCCTGATATCAAGACGCTGGAGGGGGAGGTGAAGCGGCTGGCAAAAGCGGTCAGGAAGATATTCCTGAGCATCGTGAAGGCCTGACGGATGTCGCCGCGGAAATATGCAGAGATTGTCCGCGCCGCAATCGCCTGACTGACCGACTTCTCCTATGTTGCTGTTTCAATCGCGGGGAATGGAAAATGAAAACCTTCAATTTAGCACTGGCGCCTGAAAGACTCTGGCAGGCCATCAATCCGTGGACATTTTATCAGCAGGGATCACAGATCGGCTTCGTCAACATTGATCTTGGATCGACGCCGGCGCCCGAAACGGAACAAACGATTCTGGACGAGGTGGGGAGCTATGGTCGGCAGATCGGCCGCATTGGCGATGCGCTTGAGGTGCTGCTGAAACATGTTCCGTTGGAGAACCTTTCACAAGAGGAACAAGACGCCTTGGTCGTACTCAAAGGCCAGCTTGCCGAGATTCGCCAGATAAAGGAAAGGCAGGGGCGAAAGCAGTCCCAGGATCGCTCGGAAAATCGATGAACGATTTGAAAAGCCAATTGCTAGACGTCGTCCGGAATCCGCAGCGAGATCACCGTACCCACGGCCTCGCGTGAGCGGATCTTCATGCGACCGCCATGCAGTGAGGTCAGCGAGCGAGAAATGGCGAGGCCGAGGCCGGAGCCGCCTTTGCTCTTGGCATACTGGTTCTGCACCTGTTCGAAGGGCTGGCCGATCTTTGCAAGCGCCGAGCGTGGAATGCCGATGCCGGTATCGGCGATGGTGACGACGACGAAGCCGTCGACGCGGCGCGTACGCACCGCGATGCGGCCGCCGCTATTGGTGAACTTCACCGCATTGGAGAGCAGGTTGAGCAGCACCTGTTTCATCGCCCGGCGGTCGGCCGTCAGCGTCAAGCCGGAGCAGATGCGCTGTTCGATGACGATGTTCTTTTCAGCCGCCGGAATGGCGGTGAAACGCAGGCTTTCCTCGATCAGAGGCACAAGATCGATGCGCTCGCAATGCAGTCTGACGTGGCCGGCCTCGATCTTCGACATGTCGAGAATATCGTTGATGACGTTGAGGAGATGTTTGCCGCTGTCATGGATATCGCGGGCATATTCGTCGTATTTCAGCGAGCCGAGCGGCCCGAACATCTGGTTCTGCAGGATTTCCGAGAAGCCGAGGATAGCGTTGAGCGGCGTGCGCAGTTCATGCGACATGTTGGCGAGGAATTCCGATTTCGCCTTGTTGGCGGCTTCGGCGCGTTCCTTCTCCGCCTGATAGTTGGCGTTGGCCGTCGAGAGCTCGGCTTTCTGGCTCTCCAGCGTCTGGCGCGAAGCGGAAAGGTCGCCGATCGTTGCCATCAGCCGGCGTTCGGATTCGCGCAGCCGTTCCTGATGGCGTTTCATCAGCGTGATGTCGGTTCCGACGGACACCCTGCCACCGTCGCGGGTGCGCCGCTCGTTGATCTGCAGCCAGCGCTCGTCGGCAAGCTGTACCTCCGTCGTCCGCGAATAGCCGGAGCCGTCGGCATCGGAAATCCGCCGCTCGATGACCGGACGGGCGGCGGCGGCATTGACGGTCGAGCGCTCGGTGCCGGGCACAAGCACGCTGTCCGGCAGGCCATAGGCCTGCTGGAAATGCGTGTTGCACATGACGAGGCGATCGTTCTTGTCCCAGAGCACGAAGGCTTCCGAGGTGCATTCGATGGCGTCGGCCAGGCGCTGGTCGGCTTCTGCGTAGCGCTGGGCGAGCCGATGCTGTTCAGTCACGTCCATGGCGATGCCGATCAGGTGCATGCGGCCGGAATTGCTGCGGATCACCTGGGCGCGGGCCCGCATCCAGACATAGTGGCCGCCGGCATGGCGCATGCGGAAGATCTGATCGACCTGGCCGGAAGCGCCCTTGCCGATGGCGCGCGCGATCTCGTAGAGCCCGCCGTCATCGGGATGCATCAGCCGGGCGGCTTCGCCGAAGCCCATCGTCTTGTCGGAGCCCGGCAGGCCGAGCATGTCGTACATCGAGCGCGACCAGAAGAATTCGCGGTTCTCGAAATCGAAATCCCAGAGGCCACAGCGGCCGCGCGACAGCGCCGTCTCGACGCGCAGGTTCGATTCCAGGAAGATGTCGTCGGCATCGCGGGYGCGCTTCACCTGCGTGTAATAGGCATAGAGGATGACGAGCAGGATCGAGGAGATGCCGGCAAACAGCGTGACGTTGAGCGCCAGCTCCTCGCGCCAGAGCCGGCCGATCTCGTCGAGCGAGGTGGCGGCGACGACATAACCGCCGGCATTGCCCACCAGCGTGATCTCGGCATAATGCGGCACGCCGCCGATCGTCGTTTCGATGACGCCGGCGCGATCGCCGAAGCGCCGGATCGCCGAGACTTCGGGGAAGAAATCACCGACATTGCTGCCCACATGCGAAAGCCCGGCGGTGGTCGCGGCAAAAACCTTGCCGCTTGCCTGCACGAGCAGCACGAAGGCGCCGCTGTCGAGCCGGTCCTGTGGGAGGAATTTGGCGAGGCGGGCCTGCGCCTCGGTCATATCGCCGTTGTCGAAAATGTCGGCCGCATCGGCAAACACGGCAGAGGCGGTCGCCGCCGAAAGGGCGGTGGCATGGCGCGCCGAGGCCTCCAGGCGCCCGTACTCGCTCATCATGCCGAAGAAATGCGAGGCGGCGACGACGAAGAGGAAGGCGACGATCAGCGCCGGAATGGCTCGCTTCAAGACCAGCTCGGCCTTAGGCAGATAACGGAGAAGTGGTTCCGATCTCGCATGACCGGAAAGGCTGTCGCGCCAGGCTTTCAGCCCGTCAAAATCGACACGCAGCCGTCCTTCGGCCACGGTTGCCCGCCGCACGTCCATCATCTCTTCGCCTTGTCCCTCGTGTGATTCGCGCGCCGCTCGCTCGAACCTGACCTAGAGAATCATGGGTGATTCGCCTTGTCCAGAGGCAAAGGTAAAAATCCGTTAACTATTTATAATTTCGGGTTTTTCCAGGTGATTCGACGTGCTGGGCGACCGGCCGCCGAATTTTTCGGGACGGCCGGTCGAAGCAAATCACCCTTTAAGCGTGCGCTCGACGATATCGCGCACGTCGGTCGAAAGAGCGGCGGCCCGCTCGATCTCGATGAGGGCCGAGCGGGCGTGATCGGCACGCGTCGGTTCCAGCGAGCGCCAGGAGCGCATCGAGGTGAGGATGCGGGCGGCAAGCTGCGGGTTGCGCTGGTCGATATCGAGAATCTGCTCGGCGAGGAAACGATAGCCTTCGCCGTCGGCGCGGCCGAATCCGGTCGGATTGGCAAAGGCGAAGGTGCCGACCAGTGCCCGCATCCGGTTGGGATTGGTCCGCTTGAAGAGCGGATCGTCCATCAGGCCGCGCACACGGCCCAGGGTTTTTGCACCCGGAATGCCGGCCTGGATCGCTAACCATTTGTCGATGACGAGCGCATTTTCCGCGAAGCGGTCACGGAAGGTGGCGAGCGCCTCGCGCGTCTCGGCGCTATCGGGGAAACGATGGGCGAGGATCGTCAGCGCATGGCTGAGATCGGTCATGTTGTTGGCCGCATCGAAGGCGGACTTGGTGCGCGCCGGCGTCTGTTCGGCATGTGAGAGATAGGTGAGGGCGGTATTGCGCAGCGCGCGCAGGCCGGCGCTCTTCGCATCCGGGCTGAAATCGCCTGATGTCGTCATCGCCGCGTAGAGGCCGGTAAAGACGTCCTTTCCAGTATCGGCGATCTGCTTCAGGATCGCCTGCCGGCCGGCATGGATGGCATCGGGATCGTTGTTGCCGCCGAGTTCGCGGGCGATATCGGATTCGCTCGGCAGAGCCAGTGCCTGGGCACGGAAGGCAGGCTCGAGGCTCTCGTCGGCGGCGGCCGCGATCAGCGCCTCGACGAAGGTCGCCTCGCTGACAACAGGCTTGCCCTCGCGGGCGTCACGAGCCGCTTTCAGGAGGTTCGGCAGCGCCAGATCGGTCAGCGCCTGCCAGCGGGCGAAATGATCGGTCTCATGGCGCGCGAGGCGGGCGAGATCGGCTGGGCTCTGATCGAAATGCAGGTTGATCGGCGCCGAGAAGCTGCGGTTGATCGAAACGACCGGCCGCGTGCCAATGCCATGGAACACGGCCGTCTGTGTGCGGCCAGTGAGATGCAGCACCTCGCCGGTATATTCCGCCCCGTCGACCGAAGTCGGTTCGATCTTGCCGCCGTTTTCGCCAAACAGCGCGAGGCTGAGCGGAATATGCATCGGCTCCTTGCTCGGCTGGCCGGGCGTTGCCGGGATCATCTGTTCGAGCGACAGGGTGAAGCTGCTGGCTGCCGCATCATAGCTGCCCGATGCGGTGACGAGCGGTGTGCCGGCCTGATGGTACCAGAGCGAGAATTGGCTGAGGTCGCGCCCGTTTGCATCTTCGAAGCATTTGACGAAATCCTCGATCGTCACGGCCTGGCCGTCGTGGCGGTCGAAATAGAGGTCCATGCCTTTCTTGAAGCCGTCCTTGCCGAGCAGCGTCGCGATCATGCGCGTAACTTCGCTGCCCTTTTCGTAGACGGTCGTCGTGTAGAAATTATTGATCTCGCGATATTTCGTCGGCCGCACCGGGTGAGCGAGCGGGCCGCCATCTTCCGGGAACTGCTCCGATTTCAGGTGGCGCACTTCGGCGATGCGCTTGACGGCGCGCGAGCGCTGGTCGGACGAGAATTCGTGGTCGCGATAGACCGTCAGGCCTTCCTTGAGGCACAGCTGGAACCAGTCGCGGCAGGTGATGCGGTTGCCGGTCCAGTTGTGGAAATATTCATGCGCGATGATCGCCTCAATATTGGCATAGTCGGCATCGGTCGCGATCTCGGGATCGGCAAGGACGTATTTGTCGTTGAAGACGTTGAGGCCCTTGTTCTCCATCGCGCCCATGTTGAAGTCCGAGACGGCGACGATCATGAAGATATCGAGGTCGTATTCGCGGCCGAACCTCTCTTCATCCCACTTCATCGAGCGTTTCAGCGCGTCCATCGCATAGGCTGCGCGCGGCTCCTTGCCGTGCTCGACATAGATCTTCAGCACCACCTCGCGGCCGGACATCGTCGTGAACGTGTCTTCGACGACGCCGAGATCGCCGGCGACGAGCGCGAAGAGATAGCTCGGCTTCGGGTGCGGATCGAACCAGGCGGCGAAATGTTTGCCGGGGCCGTAGCCGGCGCCGCCGAGGAAGTTGCCGTTCGACAAAAGCAGCGGGTTGGCGTCCTTGTCGGCAATGATGTTGACAGTGAACGGCGCAAGCACGTCGGGCCGGTCGGGGAAATAGGTGATGCGGCGGAACCCCTCCGCCTCGCACTGCGTGCAGTAGATGCCGCCGGTGCGGTAAAGGCCCATCAGCTTGGTATTGGCCTCAGGATTGATGATGGTGGTAATCGTCAGTTCGAAGGGCGCGCTCTCCGGCAGGTCGCGCACCGTCAGGCCTTCCGGTGTTGCGTCGTAACGCGAAGGGTCCAGCTCCACCTGGTCAAACAGCAGCCCCGACAACGTCAGTTCGTCGCCGTCGAGAACGATCGGCGCTGTCGGATCGGCGCCCGGGCGACGATGAAAGATCAGACGCGCCTCGACCTTTGTCTCCGTCGGGTCGAGTTCGAAAGTGAGGTCCACGCGTTCCAGCACGAAGTCGGTGGGACGGTAATCTGCCAGATGAATGACCTGGCCGGTATCTGTTCGCATGGTGTTTCCTGAAGACCGTTATTGGACAACCGCGGAATACAGAGGCGGGCGCACTCTGCCATAAATTTTGCCGGGCATGATTACATTAAAGTCTGAACTAAACTTAAAGCAAATTGCCCGCGAACGCCAAGTTCGCGGGCAAAATATCTTATTGGCAACGGATGAACACGGCCACAAGGAGATGGGCACTACTTCAGATTGAGTGCCGCCTTGATCGTCGCGTCGTTTTCCGTCTTTTGCACGACGACGCCGTACCAGCCGAGCCCGTCGTAATCCTCGTAGCCGAGGGTGCGCGCGAAGGCGACGATAGAGCCGCTATTGTCGTAGTAGCTGCCTTTCGCCTGGCCGGACGGGTTGGCGAGTGCGAAATGGGAAAAGAGCAAGGTGGGATTGGTGGTGGCGATGACCCGGCTCTTGCCGTCGAGCAGCATGACAGTCGTTCTTTCCGCCAACTGCGGCGGCAGGTTGGCCTCCTTCTCGACGATCGCCTGGCCCTGGTTCTGCCAGTCGAAATAGACGCCGAGCGTGCCGATCAGCCGCCCATCGAGCTTGCCCTCTTCGCGGATGCCTGTGGCATAAACGAGCGCATGCCTGTTGCCGTGCAGCGGGCTCGCTTTGACGTCGTCGACGATATACGCGTCGCCGGAGGAGCAGGCCGACGCCGCCCGGAACCACGGATCGCCGGCAAGGCTCGTGCCTACGATCTTGCGCTGGAACTTGGGATTGGCGGATGCGATCACCTTGCCCGAGAGATCGGTCATGACGAGATCGAGATAGACGGTGTAGAAGCGGTTGATGGCGCCGAGACGCTCCGCCGCAAAGGCGACGGTTTCCCGGCCGGGTTCCTGCAGTGCCTGCCAGAGTGCCGGGTCCGTCGCCCACCAGCGCACATCGGCCGTGCGTTCGAAAAGGTTGCGGACGATGAGCTGCACCAGTGTCTGCGCCAGATCGGTCAGGCGAACGCCCTCCATCTCCTCGACCAGCGAATCCGCCATGGCGCGGCTGAGGCCGATGCGGCCAAGCACGTTGCTCTCGAACCTGCCGGTAATGTCGGTTGCGATCTGCGCCAGCCGCTGCACCTCGTTGGCAACGACAGCGAAGCCCTTTCCGGTCTCGCCGGCTCTGGCTGCCTCGATCAGCGCATTGATCGCTAGCAGCTTAATCTGCTTGACGATATTGGTGTTGTCGGCGCTGAAGCGCTCGAGATCGGTGCTGATGCCGTCCGTGACGACGCGCATGGACCGCGGTGTCGCATTCTGCGACTGGGCAATGGTTTCGGCGCTAAGCGGCTTCATCAAAAGGATCCTGGAAGGAGCGGGCAATTGTTTGTGTGGTGAAGAAAATTTCGAGATCAGCGATAAAAAACGATGCTTGCCTATGGTTTTCAATTGGTTAACGGCTGGCCCCGCGAGATGAACATTTTCGGGGTGAATGGCTCAAAACGAGAAATTTCAGAGCGGTGGCGCATAAGCAGCACGATTGAGCCTGCCGCTGACGGCGTTTCTGTGATTCTCTGATGTTGCTTGCGGTTTTTTCGCCAATCGGGTTTTTCTTTCGCTACGATGGAAGACGTCACCCGCTGCGTTCCCGAGTCGAACGCGTTCCCCCGTTCCGCTTGAGCAGTATTAAGAGCCAGGATCATGCACTCGGTTCTCAGAAACCCGATGAGAGGCATTGCGCTGAAAGTCTCGTCGGTCGTGGTCTTCCTGGCCATGCAGACCTTCATCAAGCTGGCCGGCTCAGACATCCCGCCCGGTCAAGTCACCTTCTGCAGGTCGTTCTTCGCGCTCTTCCCGATCATGGCCTATCTCGCCTATAACAGGCAACTGCGCGCCGCCTTCTACACGGCCAACCCAATCGGTCACCTGAAGCGCGGCACGATCGGCATCTTGTCGATGGCTTTCGGTTTCTATGGCCTGCTGCATCTGCCGCTGCCGGAGGCGATCGCGCTCGGCTACGCGTTGCCGCTCGTCGCCGTCATCTTCGCTGCCGTTTTTCTCGGCGAGACCGTGCGCATCTATCGCTGGAGCGCCGTCCTGGTCGGTATCGTCGGCGTCGCCATCGTTTCCTGGCCGAAACTCACGCTGTTTCGCGACGGCGGCATGGAAGCGGAGCAGGCCGCCGGCGCACTCTGCGTGCTGCTCTCGGCCGTTCTCGGCGGCGTGGCGATGATCCAGGTGCGCCGCCTCGTCGAGGAAGAGAAGACGGCGACGATCGTGCTGTATTTCTCGATCACCGCCTCGGTCTTCTCGCTGGCTTCTGTTCCCTTCGGCTGGCTGATCCTGCCATGGCCGACAGCGCTCTATCTGATCGCCGCCGGTTTTTGCGGCGGCGTCGCGCAGATCCTGCTGACGGAAAGTTACCGCCATGCCGACGTCTCCACCATTGCGCCGTTCGAATATACGTCGATCCTGCTCGGCGGTATCGTCGCCTATTTTGTCTTCGGCGACGTGCCGAGCGTTACCATGCTGATTGGCACCGTCATCGTCATCGCCGCCGGCATCTTCATCATCTTTCGCGAGCATCAGTTGGGCATCGAGCAGAGAGAGGCGCGCAAGGCCACGACGCCGCAAGCCTGACGCGGCAAGCGTATGATATGGAAGGTTTTAACGCGGCGATTGCGGTGGCTTGAAACTTGCGCTCACAGGGTGAAAAGAATGGTGAATTCTTGGGATACCGCCGGCCTGTGGAATATGATTGTTGAACATGAGAGAGTATCATTTATTCCAAGCTGTGCATGTCTGAATGGCCGCTGATGCCGGAGGAGCTCTGGGTGTCGTTGCTCCGAACGCTGGCCGGCGAGCGGAGGTGGAGAAAAGCATAATGGCATTCACAGCGGAGCAATTGGTGGGGAACTCTTCCTTTCTGATGAGCATTCGCTTTTTAGCTGGGCAGATGCGCGGTATGTTCGATGCCGGTCCGCGGCTGGCGCGACTGCTCGCCTCGCATCAGCGCTGGCTTCTGACCCAGACTGCCTATGCCCTCCACCTGGAATATGATCCGCGCGACCCGACGTCGGGTTTCACCGCCGTGCGGTTGACCGGGCGCATCACCGCGCACAAGGTGGCGAGCCGCAACACCGTGCTCGCCTTCATCGAGGAACTCTATACCTACCGCTTCATAACCCACACGCCCGGCGACGAGCGGCGGCGGCCACGTCATTTCGAACCGGCCGACGTCAGCCATCAGGGGATGTTTGCCTGGATTTTCTCCAATCTCGGCGCGCTCGACCTGCTCGACGGCGGTCAAAGGGCAGTGTTTTTTCAGGCAAATCCATCACTGATGCGGCTCATTCAGCCGCGCATTGCCCGCCATTGCCTCGAAGATGCCGCCTGGCGCGAACCGCCGGAGCAGGTGGCGCTGTTCCTCTGGACGGAAGCCGGCGGCCTCGTCGTCGACAACTTCATCGCCCGGATGGATTTGAAAAGCAGCGAGCCGGGGAGGCTGTCTGTCGGCCGTGTCGAAACCCGTGCGCTCGCTGCCGATTTCATGATGTCGCGCACCCATCTGCAGCGGCTGCTGGCAAAAGCGGCGCAACGTGGCTGCGTCGGCTGGTATGACGAGCCGCGCAAGACGCACCTATGGATATCGCGGGATTTCGTCGAGGAATATTGCGCTTGGCAGGCGGTCAAGTTCGCCTATGTCGACGAAGCCTTCGAATGGGCGAAGGCCCAGATCGACGAAATGGCCATCTGATTAGAGCAATTCCAGCAAAAGTGCGCAGCGGTTTTGCGTCTGGAATGCGCGAAAACAAGGAGATAGAGCATTTCCGTGACTCGGAAAAACGGAATTGCTCTAGAGAACGATCGCCGCTGTACCTGCGCCATTGCGCGTTCCGGCATCGGCCGGCTTGACCGAAAGCTCGCGCTCATATTCCCGCGCGGCGCAGACGGCAACGCGGATATGCTCGAATGTTTCGATGTTGCGCAGAAGCGATATCAGGATCGTCGACATGTTGGGGTACTCTTGATACGAAGGGCAGGCGAAGCGCCTACAGCGCTGCGCTTCCTTTTAAGACGCGCAAAGGACGCTGCGACGCGTTGAATTCCTGCTCAATATTGCTGGAAGTCCGAAAAAATGGCGTTCGGGCGCGCCGTGCGACTGTTGATGCCGGTGCCGCGGGCAATCATCTGTTCGTTCGTGGCAAAGCCGAAACGGCTGTAGCCTTGAGTGCAACGAACCTGGTCGCCGGCGAGGCGAAGGGTTTCAAACCCGCTATGGATAGGACGAAAACGCTTGTTCATGGCCTTGGTTCCTGTGATTCCTCCCAAGACACAGCTGATATTGCGATGCAACATAGATTCCGCAATGCATCACGGCGGGATGCAGCCATGCGAAAATCGCATAGATTGATTCACAAATTATTCAACTTTGGCTAATTTCTAAGCAAAGAGAGGGACTTAAGCTTCGCTTGAAAGGCGAGCAGGTCATTCCAGGCCAGCCGCTTGTTTACAGGTGCGGTTAACAGATCCTGCGGATGCAGGCTGGCTATGGCAGGAATGACACAGTCCGCAACGCCAATCTCTTTCCAATGGCCGCGCAGGCCGTGAATCGTGTCGCTTTCGCCGAAGAAGAAGCGCGCCGAAAAATTGCCCAGCAGCAGGATCGCCTTGGGTTCGGCAAGCGCGATCTGCCGCTCGATGAAGGGTCGGCAGATGTCCATTTCCGCCGCTGAGGGCGCACGATTGCCAGGTGGTCGCCAGGGGATGACCTGCGTCAACAGAATGGCTGAGCGCGTCAGCCCGATCGCCGTCAGCATCTTGTCGAACAACTGGCCGGATTTTCCCGAGAAGGGCATGCCCTCGCGATCGTCTTCGGCGCTCGGCGCCGAGCCGATCACCATGATCCCGCTTTCGGCATTGCCGCTGGCAAAGATGGTCGAGCGGGCACTGTGCTTGAGGTTGCAGCCGTTGAAAGATTCGATCGCGGTCTTGAGCTCACTGAGCGATCGCGCGGTTTCGGCGACGAAGCGCGCCTGCTGCACCGCCTCGCCATCCGGGATCGCCGGTTGCGGGCTGGAAAATGCACGTTCGGCAGGCGCCGGGCGCGCCGCTGTATTCGGACGCGGCGATGCCTGACCTGGGGCAGGGCGTTCCCCAGCGGCAGGACGTTGCGGCTGCGCCTGTGCCGCCGCCGGGCGGCGGGCGGCCTTCATCGCCTCAAACTCGGCGAAACGGTCGATAGCCTCTTCCTCCAGCAGCCATTCCACGCCGGCATCCGCATGGAAATGCAGAAGCGCTGCAAGCTCGGCGGGGGAGAGGTCGTTGGCGGAGATCATGGGGGCAAGCTTAGCGGAGTGACAGGGGCATTGAAAGGGTCGGCGGTTGATTGCCCGCCCTTGCCGGTGCTATTGCACAGTCCATTGCGCGATGTCCTCGCGTTCGCCGATCAGCGCCAGGCCGTGGGCGATCGACAACAGCTCGCCGCCGCTTTCGATCCGGTCGCGCTCGAAGCGTTCGGTGAAGATGCGGCGCACCGCCGGCACGAAGGAGGTGCCGCCGGTGAGGAACACCTTGTCGATCTCCGACGGTTTCGTCTCGGTCTTGTCGAGCACGTCGTCGAGCGCGCCTTCGATGCGGGCGAGATCATCGGCGATCCAGCCTTCGAAATCGCTGCGCTTGATGCTGCGATGTCCACCGCGACCAAGCGGCGCGAAATCGAAAGGCGCCTCCTCCGCGGCCGAGAGCGCCATCTTCGTCGCCGACACAGCCTGATAGAGCGGGTAGCCCTCGTCATGGTCGATGAGGTCGATGAAGATTTCGAGCTTTTCCGGTTCCAGGCTGGTGCGTACCAGCTTCTTCAGATCCTCAAATTCGCGCGTGGTCTTGAAGATCGACAGCTGGTTCCAGCGGCCGAAACTGGAATAGTAGTTGGACGGCACTTCGAGAATCTTGTCGAAGCTCTTGAAATGGCTGCCTTTGCCGATCAGCGGTGCGACGATGTTGTCGATCATCCTGTAGTCGAAGTGATCGCCGGCGACGCCGACGCCGGAATGGCCGATCGGTGTTGCCGTCAGCTTGCCGGCAACGGTCTCGAAGCGGATCAGCGAATAGTCGGTCGTGCCGCCACCGAAATCGGCAACCAGTACGGTGGCATCCTGCTTCAGGTTCTGCGCGAAGTAGAAGGCAGCGGCGACCGGTTCATAGACATAGTGGATCTCGGGAAAACCGAAGCGCGACAGCGCCTCATTGTATCGTTCGGTCGCCAACGCCGGATCGGGGCTGGCGCCGGCAAAATGCACCGGCCGGCCGGTGACGATACGGCTGACATCAGAAGGCCAGTGGTCGCCGGCATAGTTGCGCAGGCGCCGCACGAAGACCTCCATCAGATCCTCGAAATTATGCCGTTTGGCGAAGATCAGCGTGCCCTGGAACAGCGCGCTCGCCGCAAAGGTCTTGATCGACTGCAGGAAGCGACATTCGCCGGGATTGTCGATGAACTGGCGGATCGCTGCATGGCCGGCTTCCACCTTCAGCGCCGAAGCGCCGAGCTGGGCATCCTTCATGAAGGAAAGCGCCGTGCGCATGCTGTCGGCCGTACCCTCCGTGCTCGTGAACGCCATCGAGCGCGTCGCCCCGCCATCCGCCATGGCGAGAACCGTATTCGTCGTGCCGAAGTCGAAACCCAGCGCCTGAGCCATGCCCGCACCTCTTCATGCCGATTGTTATTGGAGACGGAGCATCGCTCCGCGAAAGGGCGTAAGCACGCCCCGGATTCAGGAGGGCGGGTGATGCCACAGGGGCGCGACACATTCAAGAGGAGCGGAAGTTGATGTGATCGCGGGCGCACTTCTTCTCCCGGTTGGAAGAAGAAGTGYGCCGCAAGGGTCAATCGGCAATGCCGAACTCAGAGGTCCGTAATCACTCGGCGGCCATTGCCCTTGCCTCCTGCAGCTCCGGCTCCTCGACCTTCTTGTGGCCGATCAGTCGGCCGAGGAAGCTTCCGAAGCGGTCCATCTCGACGAAGATGACCGGGGTGATGAAGAGCGTCAGCATCTGCGAGACGATCAGGCCGCCGACGACGGCGATGCCGAGCGGCTGGCGCAGTTCGGAACTTGCGCCGGTGCCGAGCGCGATCGGCAAGGCGCCGAGCAGGGCGCAGAAGGTCGTCATCATGATCGGTCGGAAGCGTCGCACGCAGGCTTCGTGGATCGCCACCGTCGCCTTTTCGCCGGTCGTGCGCATGGTCTCCACCGCCACGTCGATCATCATGATCGCGTTCTTCTTGACGATGCCGATCAGCATCAGCAGGCCGATAAGGGCGATGATCGACAGGTCGAAACCCATGATATCAAGCGCCAGCAGCGCACCGAATGCCGCGGCCGGCAGGCCGGAGAGGATGGTGAGCGGGTGGATGAAGCTCTCGTAGAGTACGCCGAGCACGACATAGATGGTCAGCACCGCCGCAAGGATCAGGTATGGCGTATTGCCCTGCGACTGCTCGAAAATCTCAGCTGTACCGCCATAGGAGGTGAAGACGTCGGCCGGCATGCTCATTTCCGTCTTGATCTGGTCGATTGCCGCCGTCGCGTCGCTGAGCGAGACGCCTTCCGGCAGGTTGAAGGAAACGGTGGTCGAGACGAGCTGGCCCGTCTGGTTGATTGTTACAGGGCCGACCGTGCGCTCGACATGCGCGAAGTTTGAAAGCGGCACCAGGCTGCCATTGGCCGAGGCGACACGGATTTCCGAGAGCTTCTGGTCGTCCCAGGRCTTGCTCGTGTCGTATTCGACGATGACGTCGTAGCTGTCGCCGGTAGACTGGATTTCCGCCGCTGCATATCCGCTGAAGGATTCCTGCAGCGTCGTGCGCAGCGTGTCGTTATCGATCCCGTAGGCGGCTGCCCGCTCGGTATCGATGACGATGTTGGCCTGCAGGGCGTTGTTCTGGGCGTCCGAGGTCACGTCGGTGAACAGCCGGTCCTTACGCATCGCCGCCTGGATCTTGCCGGCCCACAGGTTGGTCTGATCAGCACTCAGCGCCTGCACCACCAGCTGATATTGGCTGGCCGTCTGGCGACCGCCGAAGCGCAGGCTCTGGTTCGGTGTCACGAAGGCCTGCAGGCCGGGGATCTTGTTGATCGCCGTGCGCAGCTCGCGCAGCGTCTGGTCAAGCGGCGCACGCTGGTCCTTGTCCTTGAGTTCGACGAACATCGAGCCGTTGTTCTGTGGCTTGTTGGGGTTGCCGCCGATCGTCGACATCACATGGTTGACCGCCGAGTTCGCCTTGACGACGGCTGCCGCCTGCTGCTGCAGCGCCGCCATTGCGGAATAGGAAATGTCCTGCCGGGCCTGCGTGCTGATCGTCAGGCGGCCGATATCCTCCTGTGGGAAGAAGCTTGTCGGCAGCGTCATGAAGAAATAGATCGTCAGTGCCACCGAGGCGAGGAAAACGCCGAGGATCGTGGGGCGGTGGCGAAGGCACCAGCCGACAGCCCTGTCATAGCCGCGCAGCGTCCGTTCGAAGCCGGCATCGAAGATGCGGATCATGAGCGGCGGGCGGCTCTGGTGGTTGGACAGACGCGAGGCGAGCATCGGCGTCACGGTCAGCGAGACGATTGCCGAAGAGATGATCGCAATCGCAACCACCATGCCGAATTCGTTGAACACGCGGCCGACAACGCCGCCCATCAGCAGGATCGGGATGAAGACCGCGATCAACGAAACCGACATGGAAATGATGGTGTAGCTGACTTCGCCCGCACCCTTGATCGCCGCTTCCCGCACCGGCATGCCATCCTCGACATGGCGCAGAATGTTCTCGAGCATGACGATGGCGTCATCGACCACGAGCCCCACCGCGAGCGTTAGCCCGAGCAGCGAGATGTTGTCGATACTGTAGCCGAGCACATACATCATGCCGAAGGTCGAGATCAGCGACAGCGGAACGGCAAGCCCGGGAATGATCGTTGCTGTCGCATGGCCGGTAAAGAGGTAGATGACGAGGACGACGAGGCCGATCGTTAGGAGCAGCGTGAACTTCACGTCGGAGATGGCATCGCGAATCGGCTTTGCGGCGTCATTCATGACGACCGTGTTGACGGAAGGCGGGATTTCGGCGTGAAGCTGCGGCAGCTTGGCGTTGATCGCATCGACGACATCGACCGTGTTGGCATCCGGCTGGCGCTGGATGGCGAGGATGATGCCGCGTTGGCCGTCATACCAGCTGCCGGTATATTGGTTCTCAACACTGTCTTGCACATCGGCAATATCGCCGAGGTGGATCGGCGCGCCGTTCGGATTGGCAATGACGAGCGAACGGAATTGTTCGGCGCTGGTGCGCTGCGTGTTCGCCGTGATGGTCATGCTCTGCGAATTGTTCTGCAGCGTTCCCACAGGCTGCTGGCTGTTGGCGGCAGCAAGCGCCTTGTTCACGGTGTCGATGCCGATGCCGCGGGTCAAAAGCTTATTGGGATCGACCTCGACGCGCACGGCATAGGTCTGCGCACCGTAGACGCTGACCTGGGCAACGCCGGGAAGCGTCGAAAGCGACGGCGAGATGATGTTCTCGGCGATGTCGTCAAGCTTGCTGCGCGGCATGGTGTTGCTCTGCACCGAGAGCAGCATGACAGGCGCATCGGCCGGGTTCGTCTTGCGATAACTCGGCGGCGTCGTCAGATTGTCGGGCAGTTGCCGGGTGGCATGTGAAATCGCGGCCTGCACGTCGGCTGCGGCCGCATCGATATTACGACTGAGGTCGAACTGCAGCACGATGCTGGTGCTGCCGAGCGAACTGGAGGCGCTGATTTCGGTGATCCCGGGAATAGTCTCGAACTGCTTGATCAGCGGCGTCGAAACCGAGGTCGCCATCGTCTGCGGCGAGGCGCCGCTCAACTGTGCCGAAACGTTGATGGTGGGAAAGTCGACCTGCGGTAGCGCTGCGACGGGTACGAGCTGATAACCGGCAAGACCGGCCAGAATGACGCCGATCGCAAGTAGCGTCGTCGCGACGGGGCGCTGGATACAGAAATTCGGGATCATTGCTGAGCTCCCACCGCGATCGTCTCGGATGGCTGCTGTTGCCGAGGCTCTTCGGCGGAGGCGACATCAAGCGTCTTTTCATCGAACTGCTCGTTGATCGCCTGCTGGTCGCTGAGCTGGCCCTGGCCCTCGACGACGACGTGATCGCCTGCCTGAAGGCCCGATTCTATGGCGGTGAAGCCGCCGTTCGCGCGGGCAACGGTGACGGCCGTCAGATGCGATTTGCCGTCCTTGGCGACGAAGGCGAAGAAACCCTCCGGACCAGGGCTGACGGCAACCGTCGGCACCACCACCTGCTGTTGGTCATTGTTGAAATGCACGACGATGTTGACCGACTGGCCTGGCCAGAGCGCGCCGGAGGCATTCTCGAATTTCGCCTTGGCGAGGATCGTGCCCGAGGCCGTATCGACCGTGTTGTCGTAGAAGCTGATTTCGCCCTTTCGCACTTGCCCCTTGGTGGAATTGGGGGCGGTGCTGACCTCGACCGGACCGGCTGCCAAGGCGCTCTTCAGCTCCCTGAGATAGCGTTCCTGCAGGTGGAATTTCACGTAGATCGGATCGTATTTCGCAATAGTGACGATTGCCGCGCCGGCACTGAGGAAAGCGCCCTTGCTGACAGCGATATCGCCGAGCCGGCCGTCGAAGGGAGCGCGGATGTCGGTGTGCTCGAGCAAGATCTGATCGGAGGCCAGCGACGCCTTGTCGGCGTCGACCGTGGCTGCAGCGGTATCACGGGCGGCGACCGCCTGGTCGAGGCTCTGCTGGGTGCCGGCCTTCTGATCGAAGAGGTCCTGCGCGCGCGTCAATGCGGTTTCGGCTTCCGAAAGGGTTGCCGTGTCGCGCACGATCATCGCATTGTCCTTGTCGACGGTCGCCTTGGCCGTCCGATCGTCCAGCTTGGCGATCAGGTCCCCGGCTTTGACGGTCGCCCCATCCTGCGCATTGATGCTGACGATCAGGCCCTGTTCCTGTGCGGCAATGGTCGTATTGTCATCGGCATCGGCCCAGCCGGACGCCGTCACATCCATCGGCAGCGTCGTCTTCACGGCCGCGACTGTTTTGACGACGGTCGGGCCGCCACCACCGCGTCTGCGCCCGCCGCCCTGATGTTGCCCGCCATCCTGCCCCTGATTGGCCTGCCCCTGATCTGCCTGTGCCTGCTGCCCGCCGCCATTGCCGGTTTCCGGCTGCTTGATGAACTGCGAGAGGTAGGGAATGCGAGAGGCATAAGGGACCCGATTCCCGAATTGCCAGACGCCGACGGCGGCAACGGCGAT
Organism: Rhizobium sp. P1_E1; assembly: GCF_056406015.1. NCBI lineage: Bacteria > Pseudomonadati > Pseudomonadota > Alphaproteobacteria > Hyphomicrobiales > Rhizobiaceae > Rhizobium > Rhizobium sp. P1_E1. The sequence goes on from NZ_JBFUAY010000002.1 coordinate 158,372, forward strand.
AACGCTGATGGTGATCCAAAATTTCTTCATGGGCRATACCGGTCTTTGGGCAAGGTTGCGGGGGCAAGGTTGCGAATTTTATGCCCCGATTGAGCCACTTATATTGCGGCGCAAAAAAGACATAATTCCCGGGTCGCGATCACTAAGTGGTTATAACGGCTTAAATTTTTGTAATGAATATTCCGTAATATTCAAACTATACTAATATAGTCCCAGTGTAACCCGACGCCGTTTGACGGCGGAGGGCAGGCGGCTCGCGACAAGACGATGTCGATCCGTGCGCCGTCATTTGCCCGCCGCGAAGAACACGGAAAAAACTAGAGAAGGCAGGTCGTCATGACCGAGTTGGACGCCAGCGAATTTCGTTCTCTCATCATAAGTGTGTTTCCTGAACTCACGGCATCCGTCTTCAAGCTGGCGGCGAAGGGCTGGGATTCGATGGCGGTCGACGTTGACGACACGCTGATCTTCAAGTTTCCTCGCAATCTCGGCGCGGAAAGAGCGCTTCAGAAGGAAGCCGCCTTGCTCGACATCGTTCGGCCGTCGTTGTCGATGGCGGTTCCAGATATGCGCATTCATGACGGGCCGCCGATCTTCTCCAGCCATGCCAAGCTCGACGGCGAACATCTCATCGCCGAAGATTACGATGCGCTTGGCGAAGGCGATCGTCAGCATCTCGCCGAAGATCTCGCCCGCTTTTACGCCGAGTTGCACGTGCTCGATGCCGATCGCCTGCGCTCGGCCGGTGCCGGCGCGATCCAGCCATGGCAATCGCCGGAAGCGGTGCGAACGAGGGCTTTGCCGCTGCTGCCGCCTGACATCAAGAGCTTTGCCCAGGCCATCATTTTCGATTTCGAAGCCTTGCCGCCCGATCCTTACGGCAGCATCTACGGCTTTTTCGATGGTCATGGCTGGAACATGGCCTTCGACCATGCGCAAAAGCGGCTGAATGGCATTTATGATTTTGGCGATTCAGGCTTTGGCCCGTTGCACCAGGAATTCATCTATTCGAACTTCATCTCGCCCGATCTGACCGCCCGCATCGTATCGGCCTATGAAATGCTGACTGGACGCAGGCTCGACCGGCGGCGCATTGCGATCCTGACGGGTTTCCATCGTCTTTCCGAACTCGCCGAATTTGCGGACGATCCGGCTTACGTCGAACAGATGATCCGAAGTGCGGCGACATGGGCGGCGGCGGCCCGCGTCGGCTGAGAGGGAATGGTCAGACGGACCGCGCCGCGCCGCCATCGCAGCGGATGAGCGAGCCTGTGATGTAGCTTGCCGGCTGGCTGCACAGGAAGGCAGCGGTTGCGGCAAATTCCTCGACCCTGCCGTAGCGGCCGACCGGAATGCGCGCTTCCTTGGCGGTACGGATCTCCTCGAGGCTCTTGCCAGTCCGCTTTGCCGCAGCCCCATCGAGATCGTCGAGCCGCGCCGTCAGGATACTACCCGGCAGGAGCAGGTTGGTGGTGACGCCGAAGCTCGCCACTTCGGAGGCAAGCGTCTTGCTCCACCCGGCAAGGGCCGGGCGCAGCGTATTCGACAGCGCCAGATTGGCAATTGGTTCGATCACGCCGGATGAGGCAACCGTGAGGATGCGGCCCCAGCCCTGCGCCTTCATGCCGGGCAGCAGCGCATTGGTGAGCGTGATCACCCGAGCGACCATGGAGAGGAAATAGCTTTCGAGCTTTTCGCCCGTCATGTCCTCCGTCGTGCCGGGCGTCGGTCCGCCGGTATTGTTGACGAGGATATCGAGCCCGCCGAACTTCTCCTTCACCGCCGTCGTCGTCATTTCGACGAAGCGTTCGTCCCCGAGATCGGCCCAGATCCAGTCGGCCCGGCCTTTGCCTTCGCTATTGATCGCCTTGCAATTGGCGTCCAGCTGTTCGCCGCTGCGCCCGCAGAGCAGCACGTTTGCGCCTTCCCGCGCCAGCGCCACGGCGATGCCGAGGCCGAGGCCGCGCGAAGAGGCGAGGACGAGTGCCCGTTTGCCCTTGATGCCGAGATCCATGATTGTCCTCCGAACTGTCTGAGCGATGTATAAGGCGCAAGCAGCGGAAAAGGAAAGGGAATGTGACCGGTTCGACAGCGTTGACAATTGACGTTAACGTAAGCGTTATGTAATTCTGCCTCACGAGACGTCATCATTGTGCGAATTGGAAGATTGGCTGTCGTATCCCGGCTCGACAATGCTTTCTCGTTTTGACAAGAAAGTGCCATGACGGGGATGACGGCCGCGTGCCGCCAAGCGGAGACGAGTGAATGACCGAGACGACTGAGCTGCCCGAACGCGAGAGCATGGAATTCGACGTGGTGATCGTCGGCGCCGGTCCTGCCGGTCTTGCGGCGGCGATCCGGTTGAAGCAGGTCAATCCGGAGCTGTCGGTCGTCGTGCTGGAGAAGGGCGCGGAAGTCGGCGCGCATATCCTCTCGGGCGCCGTGGTCGACCCGATCGGCATCGACCGGCTGTTGCCCGGCTGGCGCGACGAGGCCGATCATCCGTTCAAGACCAAGGTCACATCAGATCACTTCCTGCTGCTYGGTCCGGCCGGCTCTGTTCGCCTGCCGAATGTGCTGATGCCGCCCCTGATGAACAATCACGGCAACTACATCGTCTCGCTTGGCCTCGTCTGTCGCTGGCTGGCGACCAAGGCCGAAGAACTCGGCGTCGAGATCTATCCGGGTTTTGCYGCAGTRGAAGTGCTCTACAATGACGARGGTGCSGTCATCGGGGTCGCCACCGGCGACATGGGCATCGAGAAGAACGGCGAGCCCGGSCCGAACTATACCCGCGGCATGGAACTGCTCGGCAAATATGTGCTGATCGGCGAGGGYGTGCGCGGCTCGCTCGCCAAGCAGCTGATYGCCAAGTTCGATCTGCAGAAAGACCGTGAACCRCAAAARTTCGGCATCGGCATCAAGGAGCTCTGGCAGGTSAAGTCCGAGAACCATCGGCCGGGCCTGGTGCAGCACTCCTTCGGCTGGCCGCTCGGCATGAAGACCGGCGGCGGCTCCTTCCTCTATCACCTGGAAGACAATCTGGTGGCGGTCGGCTTCGTCGTCCACCTCAATTACAAGAACCCCTATCTCTATCCCTTCGAGGAATTCCAGCGCTTCAAGACCCATCCGGCGATCCGCACCACCTTCGAGGGCGGCAAGCGGCTCTCCTATGGGGCGCGTGCCATCACCGAGGGCGGCTACCAGTCGGTGCCGAAGCTTTCCTTCCCCGGCGGCGCGCTGATCGGCTGTTCGGCCGGTCTCGTCAACGTGCCGCGCATCAAGGGCAGCCACAATGCGGTGCTGTCGGGCATGCTGGCGGCCGAGAAGATCGCCGCCGCGATTATATCAGGCCGCAGTCATGACGAAGTGACCGAGATCGAGACTGAATGGCGCAAGGGCGACATCGGCAAGGATTTGAAGCGGGTGCGCAACGTCAAGCCGCTGTGGTCGAAGTTCGGCACCGCACTTGGCGTAGCGCTCGGCGGCTTCGACATGTGGACCAACACGCTGTTCGGCCTTTCCGTCTTCGGCACGTTGAAACATGGCAAGACCGATGCTGAGAGCCTGGAGCCGGCTTCACAGCACAAGCCGATCGCCTATCCGAAACCCGATGGCGTCTTGACCTTCGACCGGCTGTCCTCGGTGTTCCTGTCGAACACCAATCACGAGGAGGACCAGCCGGTGCATCTGCAGGTCAAGGACATGGCGCTGCAGAAGACTTCGGAACACGACATCTATGCCGGCCCATCGACGCGCTACTGTCCGGCCGGCGTTTATGAATGGGTGGAAAAGGATGGCAAGGACGTCTTCGTCATCAACGCCCAGAACTGCGTGCACTGCAAGACCTGCGACATCAAGGACCCCAACCAGAACATCAACTGGGTGCCGCCGCAGGGCGGCGAGGGGCCGGTCTATCCGAACATGTGAGGCGGCTTGTCCTCGCGGCCGACAATTTCACGTGCTGACGCCTTCGTGATCGCCTCCTACCGGAGGCTGTTAGCCGTTCGTTAACCATAATTTCCTTAGCTTGCGACATCGTGTTGACGCACTAAGGACACATTCATGACGATCTCCCGCCGGGGCTTCCTGATCGCCCTGCCGCTTTTCGTGGCCGGCTGCTCTTCGACCGGTCTGAACAGCCAGACCAATTATGCTGCACTTCCGGACGAAAAATTCCCGTTGAAGCAGGTGCCGATCGACAAGATCAAGCCGGAGCTCCGCCGCCAGGAAGTGGCCTACGAAACCACCCATGCTGCCGGCACCGTGATCGTCGATACACCCGCGCGCCGCGCCTATTACGTCCTCGGCGGGGGCAGGGCGATGCGTTATGGTGTCGGTGTCGGTCGCGAGGGGCTGGCCTTTGCAGGTAACGCCTATATCGGCCGCAAGGCCGAGTGGCCGAGCTGGACGCCCACCGAAAACATGCAGCGCCGTGAAGAGCGCTATCGCAAGCTTGCCGGCGGCATGCCGGGCGGCCCGAACAACCCGCTCGGTGCGCGGGCCATGTATCTCTTTCGCGGCGGCAACGATACCCATTTTCGCATTCATGGCACCAACCAGCCGCAATCGATTGGTCTCGCCATGTCGAGCGGCTGTGTCCGCATGATGAACCACGACGTGATCGACCTCTATAGCCGCGTCGAGGTCGGCGCCAGGGTCGTCGTCATCCAGGCCTGACTTGGCCGTTCGAAGCTCGGTAAGGACGCCGTCTCCATTGAAAAAGCCGCCGCAGCGATGGCTGCAGGCGGCTTTCATCTGCCGTTGGTGTTGGATTTCAGCGGCGCGGTGCCGCAATACCAGTCGAAAGCGCCACGCCGATGCCGGTGATCACGGCGGCGCTGATTTCCGTCATGCCGATGGCTTCGCCAAGCAGCAAGCCGCCGCCAAGCGTTGCGAGCACCGGCGTCAGCGCCGTGAAGGCGGCGGCCTGTGTTCCCCCGAGTGTTCTGACGGCGGTGCCGTAGGCGACCATGGCGACGAGGCCGGAAAGAACGCCCTGGCTCAGCACCTGCAGGCTGATCTCCTGAAGAGGAACCTGTGGCAGCGAGATGCCGAAGATGAGGGCGAGCGCGCCCATGATCAGGAAGGACCAGACGGCGATCAAGGCGCTCGCCTGCACGGCGGTCAGGCCCGAGCGGCGGAAGGCATGCGTATAGCTTGCCCATAAAACGGCGCCGGCCGGCAACAGCACGAAGCTCGTCCATGGCAGCGAGGCGTCCGCAAGGCTGCGCGTGAGCAGGATCAGCACGCCGGCGACGATCGCAACGAGCCCAGCGATGCGGGTGCTGTCGGGTCTTTCGCGAAACAGCATAATGCCGATCAGCGCCGCGGCAAGCGGCATGGAGCCGCCGAGCAGGATCCCTGAGGAGGCGGCCGGCGTCGAGTGGATTGCCAGCGTCGTCAGCAGGAAGAAGACGGCGCCGGAGCCTGACACCATGATTGCCAGCAGGTGAAGTGGCAGGGCCTTCGGCAGCAGCCCCGTCTTCAGCCAGACGGGTGAAAGCACCAGCGCCGGAATTCCGAAGCGGATCAGCCCGATGTCGATCGAGCCGAGCGGCGTTGCTGCGCTGTGGCGGGTGACAAGAAACCATGTCGCCCAGATCAGCACGGTAATAGTGCCGCCGGCATAACCCAGTACCTGCGACGGCGACTTGTCGTTCGTGAAAGCAATGGTGGTCATCGTCCTGTCCTTTCTTTCATCCGGAGCCTGTCCGGTTGAAGAGAAGACTAGCGCCAGAGGTCAGGGCATGTCCTTGCTATCTCTAGCTCAAAAATCATGTTATGCGCAATCTTCTGCCAATTGATGCCAGCAGGGATCACGAAAATGCCAAATCTCGATAAATTCGATATCGCCATCCTGAAGTGCCTGCAGGAGGATGCGCGGGCCACCAATGTCGAGATAGCCGAGAAGGTGAACCTTTCGCCGTCGCCCTGCCTGCGCCGCATCCGCAATCTCGAACGGTCCGGGATCATCCGCGGTTACACGGCGGATATCGATCGCAAGGAGGTCGGTCTCGGCCTCACCGTCTTCGTCGAATTCAAGGTCGTCCAGCACAGCCGCGAAAATTCCGAGGCGCAGCAGAAGGCGCTACTCGCCATCCCCGAGATCGTCTCCTGCTTCCTGATTTCAGGCACGGCCGATTTCCTTGCCGAAGTGGTGGTGGAGGATCTCGCCGCCTACGAACGGCTTCTGACCGAAACGCTGTTGACCTTGCCGAATGTCAGCGACATCCGCTCGAATTTCGCCATCCGCAGCATCAAGACGCACGGGCCGCTGAAACTGCCCGAGGGAAAATAATTCCCCTCGGGCATGCTTGCAGGTTAGAGCAGCGTCCCGCTGAGGATGAGCAGCGCCACGGAGAAGTAGATGACGAGCCCGGTGACATCGACCAGCGTGGCGACGAAGGGGGCCGAGGCGCTGGCCGGATCGAGCCGGAGCTTCTGCAGCAAGAAGGGCAGCATCGAGCCGCAGATCGAGCCGAAGGTGACGATCCCGATCAGGGCGGCAAACACCGTGACGGCGACCATCTGCCAATGCGGGCCGTAATCGTAGAGCCCGGCCGACTGCCAGAAGACGATGCGGACGAAGCCGACGAGGCCAAGGATCGCGCCGAGCACGACGCCGGTCGGCAGTTCGCGCAAAAGCACCTTCCACCAGTCCGAAAGCTTCAGCTCGCCGAGCGCCAGCGCCCGGATGATCAGCGAGGTTGCCTGTGAACCGGAATTGCCGCCCGAGCTCATGATCAGCGGGATGAACAACGTCAGCACCACGGCCTTTTCCAGCTCGCCTTCGAAATGCTGCATGGCGCTTGCCGTCAGCATCTCGCCGAGGAACAGGGCCGCGAGCCAGCCGGCGCGCTTGCGGATCATGCCAGCGAAGCTGATCTTCATGTAGGGCTGGCCGAGCGCCTCCATGCCGCCGAACCTCTGGGCCGCTTCCGTCGTGTCCGATATCATCGTGTCGATCACGTCGTCGACGGTGACGATGCCGAGCATCTGCCCATGTTCGTCGGTCACCGGCAGCGCGAGCAGGTCGTGCTTGCGGATCAGCCGGGCGACATCCTCCTGCTTCATCAGCGGATCCGCCGATACCGGCGCGCCCTTCTGTGCCACCGAGAGGATTGAAGCGTCCGGCTCGCCGGTGATGAGGCGACGCAGCGTCACCACATGCAGCAGCGCATGGCTGACCTCGTCCAGCACATAGATGGCGTAGACGGTCTCGCGCGAACGTTCGACCTGGCGCACATGGTCGAGTGTGCGGGCGACGGTCCAGCTATCAGGCACGCTGACGAACTCCGTCGTCATGATGCCGCCGGCCGTGCGCGGCGGATAGCCCATCAAGTGCTGGATCGCGATGCGCACCGGTTCGTCGAGGCTGGAGAACAGCCGGGCGCGAGTCTCGCCGTCGAGTTCAAGCAGCACGTCGGCGACGCGGTCGTTGGACATGCCGTGCAACAGCCGTGCGGCGTCCTCGGCGCTGATCAGCGCAAGAATCTGTGCGGCGTTGCGAAGCTCCGGCCGGTCGAGAATGTTGACCGCATAGTCGAGCGGCATGCCGCATAGAACACGCCCGGCGTCCTGGATGCTCAGCGCGTTCAACGCTTCGACGCGTTCGGCGATCGTTGCGCCGCGGCTGTTGTTGATGAAGGCACGGGCGGCATGGCCTGCCCGAAGAGGGAAGCGACTGATATTCATTTGAGGCTCGCCTTTCCGTCGATCCGCCGTAGCGTCCGATCGGGCGAGCCGACAGGAGTCGGTCAGCGCACGAGGGTCGCGTACGGCAAGGGCAATCGACTGCTACTGTCGCTTGGCATCGTTATGATGGCTCCGTTGAAATCCGTGGCTGACGAGTGTCGTCCACGTGAGTGCTAGGTGGTCCCGAACGCGGAAAAAGTCAAGCGGGGTAAATGCTTAACGCCAGAATGTCGCACCCTGCGATGCGGCATTCCAGGCGGGTTTATACGACCTTGCGGGAAATGCCGGGCCTGCTGGCTAGAATCTCAGAATCCTGCAAGCACAGCCTTGCCCTTCATCCTGCCGCTTTCGACCATGGCATGCGCCGTCTTGAGGTTTGCCGCATTGATTGGCCCGACGATCTCTGAAAGCGTCGTGCGGATCTTTCCGCCGTCGACGAGCTCGGAAACCCTGTTCAACAGCTTGTGCTGCTCGATCATGTCAGGCGTGCCGTAGAGCGGGCGGGTGAACATCAACTCCCAATGAACTGAGACGGCCTTTCGTTTGAAGGGCACGATGTCGAGCGTCTTCGGATCGTCGATCAATGCAAAGCGGCCCTGCGGCGCAATCGCTTCGACGATGCCGCCAATATGGCTGTCGGTATTGGTGGTCGAGAATATGAATCCCGGCGCGCCGATGCCGAGCGCTGCCACCTGCGGCGCGATCGGTTTGGAATGGTCGACGACGTGATGCGCGCCGAGTTCCTTCACCCAGTCCTGCGTCTCCGGCCGCGAGGCCGTGGCGATCACCGTCAGATCGGTCAATGCTCGGGCGATCTGAATGGCGATCGAGCCGACGCCGCCAGCGCCGCCGATGATCAGGATGGAGCGTCCCGCTCCTGAAACCGCGTCCTGCACCTTCAGCCGGTCGAACAGCGCCTCGTAGGCCGTAATCGAGGTCAGCGGCAGGGCGGCCGCAGCAGCGAAATCAAGGCTTTTCGGTTTGGTGCCGACGATGCGCTCGTCGACGAGATGGAATTCGGCATTGCTGCCCGGGCGGCTGATGACCCCGGAGTAGAACACCTCGTCGCCGGGGCTGAACAGGGTGACATCAGTGCCGATGGCCTTGACGATGCCGGCGGCATCCCAGCCGAGCACCCTGAGCTCGTCCGCGGGAGGTGCGGAATGGGCGCGCACCTTCACGTCGACGGGATTGACCGAAACGGCTTTGATTTCGACGAGCAGATCGTGGCCCCTAGCCTCCGGCATCGGCAGCTCGACATCGATCAGCGAGGTCTCGGCGGAGATCGGTTGGGGCGTTTTATAGGCGACGGCGCGCATGGGAAACTCCTGTGTTCGTTGCACGGAAGCTAGATGCGCACTATGGTCTGACAACGCAAGAATGCACAAATTCTGTACGTAGTACCCAAAAGGATACTGTAAAATGTCATTGCCGCGCGCCAAGCTCGTCAAGAATTTCCCCGGCTGCCCGGTCGAAGCGACGCTGACTTACCTCGACGGGAAGTGGAAGGGCGTCATCCTCTTTCATCTGATGGAAGGAACCCTGCGCTTCAATGAATTGCGGCGTAAGCTGCCGGCCGTGACCCAGCGCATGCTGACCAAGCAACTGCGTGAATTGGAAGAGTCCGGTCTGGTATCACGCACCGTCTATCCGGTCGTGCCGCCGAGGGTGGAATATGCAATGACGCCGCTCGGCATGACGCTGAAGCCTGTCATCCAGGCGTTGGCCGCCTGGGGTGACGATTATGTCTTCTGCAGCCCGGAAGGCCGCGAGCTGCGCTTGGCCTCAGACGGCCTGCGCGCTCCGGTCGCGGCGCTCGAGGCGTAGCGAGGCTGCAAAGACGAAGAGGCCGAGAAAGGATAGCACCGCACCGACATAGCCGGTCGCCGCAAAACCGTAGCCCGCGGCGATGACGAGACCGCCGAGCCAGGCGCCGATCGCATTGGCGATGTTGAAGGCGGAATGGTTGGAAGCTGCCGCTAACGTCTGCGCATCGGCGGCGACATCCATCAGCCGCGTCTGCAGCGCCGGACCGGCGGCAAAACCGCAACCGACGAGGAAGACGCAAAGGCCGAGCATATAGGGGTTGGCGGCGGTCAGCGAGAAGGTGGTCAGCACGACGACATTATAGATGAGCGACCCGCCGATCGTGCCGAGCAGCGATTTGTCGGCGAGCCACGAGCCGATGAAATTGCCCGCATTCATGCCGACGCCGAAAAGGACCAGCATGATCGGAACGGCTGTTTCCGGCAGCATAGCCACCTCAGTCGTCGTCGAGGCGATATAGCTGAACATCGCGAACATGCCGCCGTAACCGACGGCGGCGATGCCGAGCGTCAGCCACACCTGCGGCCGGCGGAAGGCGCCGAGTTCGCGCAGGAAGCCAGCTTCCTCGGAAACCCTGTCCTTCGGAACGTAGAACCAGATCAGAGCCACCGTCAGCAGGCCGAGCACGCCGACCGAGAAAAACGCCACCTGCCAGTCGAGCGACTGGCCGAAGAATGTCGTCAACGGCGTGCCGAGAAGTGTCGCAACGGTCAGGCCGAGCATGACGCGGCCAACGGCACGGGCGCGGCGATGCACCGGCACCATCGAGGCGGCGACAAGGGCCGCGACGCCGAAATAGGCGCCGTGCGGCAGGCCGCTGACGAAGCGCAGCAGCGTGAAGCTTTCGAAGGTCGGCGCCATGGCGCTTGATATGTTGCCGGCGGCAAAGATCAGCATCAGCGTCAAAAGCAGGGTGCGGCGCGCCATCTTCGCGGCGAGCACGGCAATGACGGGTGCGCCGACGACGACGCCGAGCGCATAGGCGCTGATGACGTAGCCGGCTTGTGGCGTCGTGACTGAGAAGGTGTCGGCGACATTGGGCAGCAGCCCCATGATCGCGAATTCGCCGGTGCCGATGCCGAAGCCGCCGCAGGCCAGCGCCAGTTGGACCAGCGCCACGGTCATTGCCGACGGCAGCTCTTCATCCTGGCTATCAATGGAGTCCCGACTATCGACTGAAATATTGGCGGCAATCTCACTCACGAGAGCTCCTCGAGGCGGTTTCTGCTTGGCAATGGCCCCTGACGCAGGCGCGGCCGCGAGCCGATCGGTGGAAATGGCGGGAGGTGGAGACGAGGTCTCCAATACGCCATCTATCCGTGACCTCTCGGCCGCCGTCGAGTGCATTTTTTGCAGTGCAGCGTCCTGCTATGTGCATACGTCTATTGCAATTTTTGCATTTCTGTCCTTTCTCCGGAAAGATGGCTGCGCTTGAAATCGCCGATACTGCAACCATCTCAAGGGCAAGGCAGGAGCATTTTCCGCGCCAGAGACGGGAGCTCTCATGAAGCTTGTAGGCTTTTTCAATCGCGACGGCGGTACCTTCAAGACCACCGACATGCTGGCCTATGAGAAGAGGGCGGAAGCGGCTTTCCGCGAAGCGGGACACGATTTCGACGCCATCGTCTTCTCAGGAAAGGAAATCATTCCCGCCATGGAGCGGGCGGCCAAGCGCGATGATATCGACGGTATCGTCGCCGGCGGTGGCGACGGCACGATTTCGGCAGCGGCATCGATCGCCTGGAAAAACGGAATTGCGCTCGGCGTCGTGCCCGCCGGCACGATGAACCTCTTTGCCCGCTCGCTGCGGGTGCCGCTCGATATCTGGCAGGCGCTTGATGTGCTTGCTTCCGGCGAGGTCGACAATGTCGATATCGCCAGCGCCAACGGCCGTCCCTTCATCCACCAGTTTTCCGCCGGCCTGCATGCCCGCATGGTGCGCTACCGCAACGCCTACAGCTATCGTTCCCGGCTGGGCAAGATCCGGGCAAGCACGAAGGCGGCTTTGGGTGTTATCTTCAACCCGCCGGAATTCGAGGTCGAGTTCGAGGCGGCCGGCATGCGGGAGCGCCGCAGGGTGTCGGCGATCTCGGTCTCCAACAATCCCTTCGGTGAGAATGCGCTGCTCTACGCCGATAATTTGACAAGCGGCGAACTCGGCTTCTACACGGCAAATCCGCTGAAGCCTCTGGGTGTCGCCCGACTCGCCGTCGACATGCTGCGCGGCAAGGTCCGCGAGAATGCCGATGTCATGGTGCTGCACCCGGCCGAAGTGCACCTGCATTTCCCCAAACTGCGCTTCAAGGCCAATTGCGTCATGGACGGCGAGTTGCTGCCGCTCCAACGCGACGTCTCGATCCGGCTGCATCCAGGCGAATTGAAGGTTCTCGTCAAGCAGGGTCTAGCCGCCCAGGTGGACGCCAGCGAACGCCGCGAGCCTGCTGCGTAACTCGGCCGCGACAGAGGCTTCAGAACCGCGGCAGATAAGTGCGGTAGTCGAAATCCGAAACGGTGCGCAGATGCGCAAGCGCTTCCTTGCGCTTGGTGTCGCCATAGAGCGCCTGGTAACGTGGGCCGAAGATATCGGCGATGAAAGGCGAGGTGCGGAAGGTCTCGACGGCGCTGAGGAAATCATGCGTCAGTCGCGTCGAATTCACCGGCGTGTGCGAGGGCGTCGTCTCTTCGCCGGGGTCGAGTTCGCCATCGAGACCGGTGAGCATGCCGCCAAGGATTGCGGCGAGCAGCAGATAGGGATTGGCATCGGCGCCGGCGACGCGGTGTTCGATGCGTGCGGCCGGCCCATCCTTGTCGGGTATGCGGATCGCCGTGCCGCGATGACCGCTGCCCCAGGTCAGATCGACAGGCGCAAACGAGCCCGGCTGGAAGCGTCGGTAGGAATTGGCGAAGGGAGCGAAGATCAGTTGCGCCTCGCGCATGGTGTTAAGTAGGCCCGCTGTCACCGATTTGAGCCGCTTCGGCTCGCCGCCCTTGGCGTCGAGGATGTTGCGGCCTTGCCGGTCGATGATGCTCGCATGCACATGCAGGCCGGAGCCGGCATGGTCGGAATAGGGCTTGGCCATGCAGGTCGATTTCAACCCGTGGCGGCGCGCCGCCTGTTCGGCGATGCGCTTGAGATAGAGGCAATCATCGGCGGCTGCCAGCGCGTCGGCGCGGTGCAGCAGGTTGACCTCAAACTGGCCCGGACCGAATTCCGCCGTCGTCGCATCCGCCGGCAGCCCCTGTGCGCTCGCATAGGCCCTCAGCGTCCTGAGATAGCCGTCGAGCGCATCGACAGCGCTCATGTCGTAGAGCTGGAAACCGTTTGGTTCGCCGCGATAAGTAAGACTTTCGGGCGGGGAAGGGCGTCCGGTCTCGCGCCAGTCTCCCGACATCACGTAGAATTCCAGCTCGGTTGCCACAACAGGCGTGAGGCCGCGCGTGGCATAGCGCTCCAGCACTGCGGCGAGGATGGCGCGCGGATCCATGAAGCTCGGGCTGCCGTCGAATTCGTGCATGGTGGCGAGCACCTGCATCGAGCCCTCCGGCGCCCAGGGCATCGGCGCCAGGCTGCGCCGGTCGGCAACGACCATGCCGTCGGGATCGCCGATCGTCAGCGACAGGCCGGTGATGTCGTCATTGTCGTCGCCCCAGATGTCGAGCGATTGCGTCGACGTCGGCAGGCGGATCTCGCCGGCCCAGACCTTACCTTGTGCGTCGAGCGGAAGCTGCTTGCCGCGCAGGTCGCCGTTCATGCCGACGATCAGGACCTCGAAACGCGGGTCGTCGCCATCGGTCTTGCCGTTCATCCTRTCGCTCGCCATGACCTTGAAAATCCTCCGGGGCAAGGCCAAGCTCCTATCCCATCGATAGAGGCCTTTCAATCCGCGGGGCTCTTTTCCCAGTCATGCCCGACACTTGCCCCCCCTCCAACCTTGCCGCGATCGACGCCGCGCACCATCTGCATCCCTTCGCGGACATCAGGAAGCTGAATGCCTATTGGCCAGAGATCGACCGCATCTGCAAGGCGCGCAACATCCTGCTTTGGCAATGGGGCTCTTGCGAGAAAGCAGCTATGTCGATGCTGGGTCAACGTAGCTGCTGTCGGATAATGGGCAAAGCCAAGGTGAGGAGCGCGGCGAAAACCATGACGACGCCATAAGGTACCTTCCGGCTCGCCCGGATTTCCTCGACGCGCATGAAAAAGGCGAGATGTGCGACGGGCAGCGGCACCGGCAGCCGCAGGACCAGGAGCGTCACGATGCCGAGGACGAGGAGCAAAAACGAAAACGGCAGCATTCCGTGCCATCCGATAAAAAGGCCGATCGGCAGGAAAAGCTTGGCGTCTCCTGCGCCAAACAGCCGGAACGCCCAGAGCGCCACCCCAAGGGCGAACATCAGCAGACCGGCTCCGACGTCGCCGCCAATTCCGCTCGAAGCAAACAGCGCAGCGCCGACATCCTGTGAGCCAAGGATCACGGCGATCGTGCGCAATGCATAAAATGCAACGAGCGCGAGCACGATCGTATTGGGGATCTTCCATGTGCGGAAATCGGTCCAGGCGGCGTAGAGAAAAAGAAATACCGAAAGCGAACTAATAACATCGATCATTTGCGGCATGGTATTCACCCTTTTGGGCTATTATAGCCTGATTTGCAAGTTGCTCTACAGTAAATCAAGACGACTGAGGCAGTTTTTACGAATGGGCACCGGGACTTTGGTCTTAACCATAAAGTATAGATGTCGAGAGCTTGCGTATAAAACGATTGACTAAATTAGAGTTAAGAGATTATTAATGGTCCCAGTCGAAGAGGCGGTCTCGACGACAGGGCGGCCGGGGGGAATACGGCGCACAACTTATCTGGGAGGAAATTCTCGATGAAAGCCTTTGTAAATAGCGTACGCGCTTTCGCGCGGGAAGAAGACGGCGTCGCACTCACTGAATACCTCATTCTGCTTGCCTTGCTGGTTGGTGGCGTGATCACGGCGGTGACATTGGCCGGCACCAATCTGGCTACCGTTTGGAACGGCTGGGCAGGCTGGTTTACGACCAACCTGACCGCCCCAGCCGCCTGATATTGGCGTTCGAAAAAGCGAGGGGTTTTATTAACCCCTCTCTTCTAAATTAGCATCAATGAATGGATGCGCTCCGTCCAGTGTAGCGAGTAACCGCGATGCGTTCCTCAACGATTTTAAGTCTCGTTATTGCGTTTGTGCTCGCAGCAGCAGCCGTGTTCGGCATGCGCGAGTATCTCTCCGATCAGAAGGCCCTGCTGCTGGCGATGAACGGCATGAAGGCCGAGGAAAGAACACTCGTTGTCGCCGACAAGCCAATGCGCTTCGGTGACCGGATCCGATCCGAAAATCTCAGGGCCATTCCGTGGCCCTCGAATGAAACGCCCGCAGGCTCGTTCGTCAGCATCGAGGCGGTCGTTGGCAGCGATGCCCAGCCCCGCTATGCCATGGCGGCGATCGACCCCGGCGAGCCGGTGCTATCCTCGAAAATCACTGGTGCCGGCGAACGCGCCACGCTGTCGGCGGCGCTCGACCAGGGCATGAAGGCGGTTTCCATCCGCGTCAACGACGTGCTCGGCGTTGCCGGCTTCGTCAGGCCTTCCGATCGCGTCGACGTGCTTCTGACACGGGTCGTGCGCGGGCCGGCGGGCAACGATCAGAGCTTGGTTGATGTGCTGCTGCAAGGCGTCAAGGTGCTGGCGGTGGACCAGACGGCAGACGAGCGCAAGGACGAGCCATCCGTCGTGAAAACCGTGACCTTTGAGGTCACGACCGATGAGGCGCAGCGCCTTACCCTCGGCTCCAGTATCGGCACGCTGTCGCTGGCGCTTCGCAATATTGCCTCTTCTTCCATCGAGCAAACCCGGCAGATCACCGTCGCCGACCTCGGTGGCGGGGCGATGGCGGCGGAGCTCGGCAATGATCTGGAAAAGAATAAGTTGCCAGAACCTGAAAAACAAGTGCAGATTGTGGAGCCAAAGGTTGAGCCGGTGTTGTCGGTCGAGCCGAAGTGGGTAACAGTGGGGGTCTGGAACACGACGAAGCGCGAGGAGCACCGAGTCGGCCTGGTCCAGTGATGTTTATGCGGCCTGCCGCAGGTGCGGCCAGCCGAAGGAGGGGGCTAAAGCAGGCATGGCGAACGGTAAGAGACGAATCGCAAGGACGAAAAGCCTTGCGGCACTGGCGGCAGTGTTTTCGGCCTGTGTGTGTTTAGGGCCCGGATTTGCCGGCTGCGCCAACGCACAGGAAAAGTCGGTCACGCTCGGCAAATCGGTCCAGCGTGTGACGTTGCCTCCGAACGCGACGCTGACGCTCAATACCGGCCAGCCCTTCGGCGATCTGGTCATCGGCAGCGCCGATATGATCGACGTGGTGCCGCTCTCCGACCGGTCGCTGTTCATTCGCGGCAAGCAGATCGGCGCCACCAATATCTCGGTCTATGGCGACGACAAGTCGCTTCTCGGTGTCATCGACATCCGCGTTGCCAGCGATTTCACCGAAGTCGCCGCCGCCATTCGGTCTGCCGCGCCCTCGGCCCGGGTTACCGTGGTCAACTCCAACAATCGCATTCGCCTGACAGGCATGGTCCGTGACGGCGTTGAATTGCAGCGGGTGATGGAAGTCGCCCAGTCCTATTCCGACCAACCGGTGCTGAACCAGTTGCGCGTCAGCGACAGCCAGCAGGTGATGCTGGAGGTCCGTATCATTGAAGCCTCACGCACGACGGGTCGTGACCTCGGGATCGGTTGGTCCGGGCACGGCAACAACGGCATCGGCAAGGCAACGACCAGCCAGGGTATCACCGTGAATGATGACGGCAGCCTGGCCCGTAGCCTCCTTGACCCCAAGGGTGCGGCAACGGGTATGCTGCCCTTCGGCCAGTTGATCGCCAAGGTGCTGGAAATCTCCGGCGGCCGCATCGACGTGGTCATCAATGCGCTCGAGCAGAAGGGATTGGTGCGTCGTCTGGCTCAGCCGAACCTTATCGCCATGAGCGGCTCGACCGCCAGCTTCCATGCCGGCGGTGAAGTGCCGATCCTGAAGACGACGAACAACGGCACGACAGTCGCCACCGAGACGGACTATCGCCCCTTTGGTGTGCGGCTGACCTTCAAGCCGGTGGTGCTTGACGACGGCGTCATCAATCTGGAGATCGAGCCTGAGGTTTCCGAGCTTGATCCGTCGATCAGCGTCAACGGCAATCCGGGTTTCATCTCACGCGCTGCCAGCACGACGGTAGCGCTTCGTGACGGCCAGAGCTTTGCCATGGCGGGCCTGCTGCAGTCGATCAATGCCAAAGATATCCAGCAACTGCCGGGCCTCGGGAAGATACCGATCCTCGGCGCACTGTTCCGTTCGACGAGTTTCCAGAAGAAGGAATCCGACCTCGTTATCGTCGTCACCCCGCACATTGTGCGACCGGCCCGCCCGGGTGAGGACCTCTACAGTCCGCTCGATCAGACGCGCTCGTCCAATGACGTCGAACTTTTCGCGCTCGGTGTCTTGGAAGTCGACAAGGACATGCTCCGACGCTTTCGCAATGGCGTCGGCGTGACTGGGCCCTATGGCCATCGTCTCGACCTGAACCAGGGAGGCCAAGTTGTTGTTACAAAACGCTAAGCGCGTCCTTTTCGTCCTTGCAGCCGCCGGCCTTGCTTCCGGTTGCGCCGACTACATGAACCATCGCGACTCGATCACCTTCGGGCTCGGGAATGCTGTGGAAGCAAACAAGGCCATCCATATCGAGGACCCGTTCCCGCCGGAAGCCCAGCGAACCCGAATCGCAAGCGACGGCAAGGTGATCCGCAGGGTGGTCACGCAGTACCAGAACGGCGGGATGGGCGTTGTTCCGCCGTCGCCGGCCATGGGGGCTAATGGGGCGTCCAGTGTGGCCACCGTTAGCCAATAGCTGGCGAAAGGCATGAACGGCGGTAGCGCGCCGGAAGGGAAAATGCACGAAACAGGGTCGTCACGGCGATAGCGCCGTGATGGGGGTATGCCAATGCTGAGCAGGGTTGTCAGACGGTTCTGGAACGATCATCGTGGCTATGTTATCGCCTTGACGCTCATCGCCATGCCTATGCTTCTCGGCTTTTCGCTGCTGATCATCGACGTCGGCCGCAGCAGCAACCTGCATACCGATCTCCAGAACGCGGTCGATGCGATGGCGTTGGCCGGAGCCCGCGAACTCGATGGCCGCGATGATGCCATTTCGAGGGCGCAGACGTCGATCGAGAAAATCGCCAATAGCGCGGCTTTTTCCGGGGGCGGGGCCGGCATGTCGCTTGGCTCGCATATTACCGTGGCCTACCACGCCGGCAACGATGCCGGAAGCACTGTCACCGTGCTTTTTCTGAAGAGCATCCCGGCCAACGACGACACGCCCATCCCGTCTTCGATGCAAACGACCACGGCCAGCGAAGCGTCCTACGCCTGGGTCATCGCCAAGCCGCAGGCGATGCAGACGATCTTTCCGATCCCCGTTGGCTTCACCCGCAATACGATCAACATCGCTGCCGATGCTGTGGCCGTATACCATGCCAGCGCCTGTGACATCACGCCGCTCTTCATCTGCAATCCCTACGAGCCGGCCGGCAATACGAGCCCGGCCGCCAACGAACAGGCGGCGGCGGATCTCCACACCAACTTCGCGGCCGGCAATCTCTACGGCCGGCAGATCGAAATGAACAGCACGTCTTCGTCCAATCCCGGGCCTGGTAATTTCGGGTTCCTGCGGACACCGCTGGGCAATGGCGCAAACGTGCTGGCGGAGGCTCTCGCCACCGGCAATCCGGGAGCCTGCTATACGCAGGACAGCCTGGATACCAAGACGGGTGCCGTCGCCGGGCCTGTGGAGGCTGGCGTCAATACGCGCTTCGGCATTTATGAGGGGTCGTTCAAGGGCTCGCGCAATGACGGCCGCTATCGCCCGGCCCAGAACGTGCGCTCCGCACAAAAGCAAACGGGACAGAACGGCTGCAAGGATTACGACCCGGCAATGGTCGGCAGCGCGG
The DNA here is from genome assembly GCF_056406015.1 of Rhizobium sp. P1_E1. NCBI lineage: Bacteria > Pseudomonadati > Pseudomonadota > Alphaproteobacteria > Hyphomicrobiales > Rhizobiaceae > Rhizobium > Rhizobium sp. P1_E1. Next base: position 176,923 of record NZ_JBFUAY010000002.1, read on the forward strand.
TCGGTGATGTCACCAAGGCGGTGCCGTTGGGCTACGGTTCAGCCATGAGCACGCTTGGCGGCGGCAAGATCAGCAGCAGCAACAATTGGAACTACGCAAACTACTGGAGCGTCGCACAGGGCGGGACGCCGCCGTCGGTCAGCGCCATTCTCAGCAATCATTCCAGCTATCCGCCGACAGCCACCGGAACACCGAGCCGGCCCTCCGCCTACGATGTCTATCGTTACGAACTCAACACCCCGGCGCTACTCAACCATGCCTCGGCGAACGGCGAGGTCGGCAATCCGACGACAGGCGGCGGCCAGTGCTATTCGGGACCTTCCCTTTCGAACTACACGGCGGACGAGTATGGCGATCGTCGTGAGATCTTCGCCGCGATCGTCAATTGCGGCTACGAAGCATCGATCGGCCATCTGAACGGTCAGAAGCAGACGCAGGCGGTTGCCTTCGCCCGCATGTTCATGACCAAACCGGCGATCAAGGCCGGCAGCGAACGCTATCTGTCGCTCGAAGTGATCGACATCAGCGGCAAGGGTGGACGGGGCACACTCGAAGATTTCCTCCGGGAAGAAGCGGAGCTGGTCAGATGATGGCGCTCCGCAACTTTATCAGGCATCGGCTTTGCCCCGGCTTCTGGCGGCGGGAGGAAGGCGCGGTGCTTGCCGAAGCGCTGCTCGCCATCCCCTTTGTGACGCTCTTTGCGGCGGGGATACTGGAGTTTGGCAGCATCTTCTGGGAGCGTATGCAGATCGACGCAGGCTTGCGCGATGCGGGGCGCTACCTCTCGCGATGCCGGCCGGTGTCGGGAACCTATGTGCCGACATGCAATCAGGCGACTGCGAAGACGATCGCCTTTTACGGAACGCAAACACCTGCGGCAAACGCTAAACCCCGTGTCCCCGGCTGGAAGGACGCTGCCGACATTACCATCACTGCACC